>JAFUUV010000291.1 GCA_017471345.1 Ruminococcus sp. | reverse complement strand
CGCCGGCGAGAACAATAGCGGTATTCATGCGTAATCCCTCATTTTCAAATACGAACTGAAAGCTTATTGCCGACACCTTCCGACAATAAACAGTTTATTTATACTAATGATATCATACCACATATTTTGTGTTGTTGTCAACAACAACACAACGGATTGTGGATAATAGACGAAATTACGACAATTTTTGTTCCTCCAGTACTGCAACTGCCCTGCGAATTCCTTCTTTCAGGCTGATTTTGGGTATCCAACCGAGCGCGATCAGCTTACTGTTGTCAAGAATTTCCGGCACCTGTCGTAAAGGTGAGCGGACTTCAAGAGGCTCCTTTTCGTCCGCGGGATTGGCAAAGCGCAGATGTATCTGCCTCTCCGGAAAAGCTTCACAAGCAGCTTGCGCAAAGCCGCGGATAGTGGTATCCGACATTTCGTTGGCGATATTATACGGCGTCGCATTTTTACCCTTGAGCAAAACTGTCAACAGCGCGGTCGCGGTATCCGTCACATAACAGAAGGAACGGTTCGCGGCGCCGTTGCTTTTCAAAAGAATATCCTCTCCCCTGACAATATTGGCGATGAACTGAGCCCAAACCCTGTCGTCATCAAGTGTCGCAGCACCATATATATAGGAAGGGCGAGCCAGCCTGACGTTCATACCGTACTCACGGCAATAGCCGGAAGCGAGCGTTTCAGAAGCGCGTTTTCCCATGGCATAGCAGTTTTTATAAGAGGTAAAGTCCAGATAGCCGCAGTCCTCTTCACGGATTTTATTTTGGTTGCCGTAAATCGTGCCGTAAACCTTAAGACTGGATACTATTAGTGTCGCCTTGGCGCCGCTTTTCTTTGCGTATTCAAGAACATTTTGCGTACCGGTCAGGTTAGCGCTGATGGTGCCGACGGGATCGTTTTCAAACTGAATATTGCTTGCCTGGCTGGCGGCGTGAATCACATAGTCCGCGCGTTCCGCCTTGATGGGCTGATTAACATCCTGTACACAGAGTGAAAAATCATCTCGCTGCAGCAAATCCCCGTACTTCTTTTCCGCGCGTGCAGCGTTACGCACTAATGCAATAACCTTGATATGCGCATCGGCAATATCGTTGCGCGTCAGCAGAGCAAGCGCGAGATAGCCGCCGATGAAGCCACCGCCACCGGTAATCAGTACAGTCGTGCCGTTTAAGAGCTCCCACGGAATATCCGCCTGCGCGATTTCGTGTGTATCACGGTAAACAGCCTGCAATACACATTCTTTGACCTTATAATCCATATTTTAATTCTTCCTTGGCAAATTGTTTATAGTTTTCATAATAGAACTGCGCACGCAACGTCACCAAATCCTCGGGCGTCGTCACCTTGATATTGAACCGCTCACCCCGAAATAAATGCACGCTTTCCCCCAACTCGATAAACAGCTCACTGGAGGAAATCGGGTTCAGAATCCCTCTGCGTTCCGCCTCACTGTGTGCCCAGAGAATCCGTTCCATCGTGTAGCCCTGCGGCGCCTGGGTGATATACATAGTATTTCTGTCATAACTTTTTTCGCAGTTTTCACCGTCTGTGCTGTACAGCAATGAATCAATGCTCGGGGTGACCGGTACAGCAGTCCGGTATTTTTTTGTATGCTCAATACAGTCGCTGATCAGCCTTTCGGACAGCATAGGTCTTACCCCGTCGCAAATCAGAATGATATCCTCCGGATTGGCGGAGAAGGCAGCAGTAGCGACAACACCGTTATGAATAGACGCGAAGCCCGTGGCACCGCCAGGGACGATGGATCGAATCTTTTTAACACAAAAACGCTCGATCAGCTCTACAAGGTAGTCTATCCAGTCCTCCTTGCAGGCGATAACGATACCGTCCACCATCGGGTGCCTTGAAAAATGCTCCATTGTATGAACAATAATCGGTTTTCCGCCGATTTCCAAAAACTGCTTTGGCAAATCGGAGGATTGCATTCTCGCGCCGATTCCGCCTGCGAACAGCATAGCGGTTACCATAGGGCTTCGTCCTTTCCGAAAAAAGATAGTTATAATCATTTTCAAAATACCACCAAAGACTCTGTTTGTCAATTTACATTCTTGTAATGTTATCCTTGAAAACAGACGTGCAATATGGTACAATAGCATTGGAGTTGATGAGTATGCAGCCTACATTGTACCCTCCTTACAGGCAGTATCCCCCACAGCCTGTCATTTCTACGGAGGATGTCAAAAGAAATGAACAAAGAATCATTCGCAAGCAATCAAACGCATTAGGTTTTTACATTCTCACCTATTGCGCCACCATGTACGCCCTTTCTATCGGCATCGGAATGCTGATGAATGCTTTAGGCGTCTCTTTGAACGGTACCGCGGAGTATCTGACGGATATTTTTGTCAGTGTATTCGCCGCGTTTATTCCCGGTCTGGTGTATATGGCGGCAACGGGCTTTTCTCCGAAAAGCGCCTTCGGCAAAACCTCTGTCGCGCCTGCTTTATTGATACCCTTGGTTTTTATCGGAATGGGTGTTTCGATGGTTGCCAACTATGCCGCCAGTATTTTTGCCAATAACCTCTCGCTTTTTGGTATAGAAAACCACGGCGGAAGCATCGACACCGGATCGATGTCACCTTTAGAGATTGTGCTTGTTGTGATTGCTGTTTCCATTGTACCCGCCTTTGCCGAAGAATTCGCTTTCCGCGGTCTGGTGATGGGTTCACTCAAAAAATACGGCAGAGCCTTCGCGGTGGTTGCTTCCTCAGTGATGTTCAGCGCCATGCACGCCAACACCACACAAATTGTCTTTGTTATCTTTGTCGGCTTGATATTCGGTTATGTAGATATGCTGACTGATTCCATTCTTCCTTCTGTTATCATTCACTTTATCAATAATTTTTATGCTACCGTACTGGATGTGCTGCAATCCAACGGTAATCTTGACGAAGCTGTCCTGACGATAATTAACATCCTGTTACCGGTCATGTTCTGTCTTGGCGGTTTACTGTCCTTTGTCTATCTTGCGAAAACAAAGCCGGAGATTTTCAAATTCAGCGCGAAGGAGCCTTGTGAGGAAAGTAACGCGAATCTACTGTCGCTGAAATCAAAATTTAATGCTTTTTTTGTAAATCCGGGAATGATGATTGCCATGAGCTGTTTTTTGGTGCTTGTGATTCTCAACCTGTATCCGATTACCGGTTCAATTTGAATGATGGATAAGGAAAAATGGATGCGTCTCGCGCTGCAAATGGCACAGGAGGCTTATGACGACGGCGAAGTGCCGATTGGAGCAGTCATCACCCGTCATGGCGAACTGATTGCCACCGGCAGAAACCGGCGAGAAAAAGAAAAAAACGCGCTTCTCCACGCAGAGATTGACGCGATTTCACAAGCCTGTCAGCGCTTGGGCGGATGGCGGTTGTGGAATTGTGAGCTTTACGTCACCTTGGAACCATGTCCGATGTGTGCCGGTGCCATTATCAACGCGCATCTTCCCAAGGTATATTTCGGAGCTTACGATCAAAAAAACGGCGCTTGCGGTACGGTGGCAAATTTGTTTGAAATGCCATTTACCTTCACGCCGGAGGTGGAAGGCGGCATCTTGGAAGCGGATTGCGCAGCGCTGCTGAAGAATTTCTTCAAGCAGCTGCGAAAGTAAAAGGGCTGCGTCGACAGCCCTTACTTTTTTCTGCGCCGATGCATCTTTTCACCGTGCGGTATTTCTTTGATTTTGAAAAGAATCAGGTAGCCGGCTATCAACGCAAGAACGGTAGTCTGTGTATAAAACAGAATTCCCTGGTCGCGGCTCATATCACCGGAATGGTCACGCAAGTAGCTGTCCGGCGCGGTTGTATATAAAGGAGTTAAGTTGTCCTGCTCCGAAATGATGACCGCTTCATCAGGTGAAGCCGCCGACACTGCTGCAGTTGACGTCAGAAGCAGACCTGCCATCAAAATTCCTGTCAATATTTTTTTCATCATTCTCTCTCCTGTGCGACTTCACGCAGCAAATCCATCATAAAGGTGATATTTTGAATACAAATCATCAGTATATTTACGGACAATGTAACGCGCCTGTCGCTTCTCTGTGTTACGGCAAGGCAAAAAAACCGGTTGCAGAGGTTGGCTGCGGTGCTGTGGCGCTTTATAACGCGATGACAGCGAAAGGAATTCCGGTAGAATTTGAAAACCTGCTGCGTGAAATGGAGGCACTAAAGATGCCGTGGCTGTTTGGGGTATTCGGAACCAAGCCGCTGAGTCTGCGCCGATTCCTGCGCAAAAACAATATTCCTTTTAAGAATTATATCTCGTTACAGCGTTTTAAGCATCAGCTGACGGACAATCATGTCGGCATCGTCTGCGCGTGGAATCCGCGATTTTATGGAATCCATTTTTACTGCGTATTACCGCAAGATGGTCAACTGTATTCCCTGAACTATATTTCCTCCAACCAAAAACAACCCTTTGACGATAACATCCTGAGCGTGACGCGCTTTATTATCGGATATATTCTGTAAGCTATCAGCGATTGTCGACCTTTTCGGGATACATATCATGCTGCGACAGTCTGTCCCATGCCATTTTTTCCCACTTGGTATCCTTCATGCCGTAGTTGCAGTACGGGTCAATTGAAAGACCGCCGCGCGGCAGGAATTTACCCCATACCTCGATGTACTTGGGATTCATCAGACGAATTAAATCCTTCATGATGATGTTTACACAATCCTCATGAAAATCGCCGTGATTGCGAAAGCTGAACAGATATAGCTTGAGCGATTTGCTTTCTACCATCAGTTCGTTTGGCACATACGCAATATAAATCGTCGCGAAATCCGGCTGACCGGTAATCGGACACAGGCTTGTAAATTCGGGACAGTTGAACTTTACAAAATAATCGTTTTCTGTATGCTTATTGTGAAAGGTTTCCAATACCTCCGGTGCGTAATCTGTTGCGTACCGGACGTTTTTTTGACCTAATAGCGTCAGGTTGTCTGTACTCATTGCAAATCCTCGATTCCATTTGCGCGAAAGGCTGCGATTCTGTCACGGCAGGTGCCGCAAACTCCGCAGGGCTTATCTTTTCCCATATAACAGCTCCATGTCAGTTCATAAGGAACATGAAGCCTTAAGCCCTCGGCGACTACTTGTGCTTTATTCATTCCGATAAACGGCGCGACTACCGTCAGCTGACTGCCGCTGCCCAGATGAATTGCGCGGTTGATTGCCTCATTGAATTCTATTGAACAATCCGGATAGGCGTTTCCCGCCGCATCGTCACTGTGCGCGCCGTAGTAAATTTCATGACAGCCAAATGACAGCGCAATGCTTGCGGCAACCGAAAGAAAAAGTCCGTTGCGAAACGGAACATAGGTTGAAACCGGTTTTCCGTCGGTTTTTTTTAGCTGTTCCGCGTAGCTTTCTGTGGGAATTTCCTCCGCGGAACCCTGCAGCAGAGAACAATCGCTGTCCTGAAAAATTTGTGATAAATCCATCGCTTTCCGCTGCACACCGTAGTACGCCGCAAGCTTTTTGGCAGCCTCCAGCTCGTTGCTGTGCTTTTGACCGTAACTTAGCGAAAGCGCAAGTACATTTTCTTTTCCGTATTTCTCTACGGCAATGGCAAGACAGGTCGTGCTGTCGATGCCGCCGCTAAAAAGGACAAGTGCTTCCATGCTTCCTCCTATCGCAATAATTCTCTGAGTGCCGCGTCCGTTTTGAAGCTGCCCAGATAGGTGGTGGTAAAGGTCTTAGCGTTAGTATTGCGAATGCCGCGTGCCGACATACAACTGTGGCAACCGCTGATGGTGACGCCGACATCAGGCGTTCCTGCCGCCTCGGAGATAATTTCGGCGATATCCGAACCGAGTCGTTCCTGTAATTGCAGCCGTTTAGCCGCCATATCACAAATACGGGCGATTTTGCTTAACCCCAACACCTTACCACGCGGCACATAAGCGACGTTGACCGTCATATCATACATCAGCGCGAGGTGGTGCTCGCAATAGCTGAACACGGTGATATCCCTTACAACAACTGCTTTATCCGCCATGCCGTTAGTTTCGTCCTCGAAGGTTTTACCAAACATTTCGGCGATTTCATGATTGGAATAAGCGATACCCTCCAACATTTCCTCTAACATTTTGGCTACTCTCGCCGGAGTTTCCCGCAATCCTTCCCGTTCGGGATTCTCGCCGATGGCTTCGATGATTCCCTTGACGTGCGTTTCAATTGCCTGCAAATCCATTATCATACACCTCGCTTGTCGGGCTCCCAGATAAATTTATGTAGCTGGAGCTGTAATCTGACGTTGTTCATGTGATGCTGTATCATATAAT
>JAFUUV010000290.1 GCA_017471345.1 Ruminococcus sp. | reverse complement strand
TCCGTTCGCTATGCGCAGAAGAATGAGGTTCAAAGAATAATGATTTAACAGCCGGATAGCTGAAATACTATCCGGCTGCACGAAAAAACAAAAAAATGAATTGGCAGACGCACGACGTTGGGCAGCCGAAAAAACGTCATTCCTAACAAAGTTTCCGAATGAATTTTGTAAGGAATAGCCAAGACGCGTAAGGCATACGTCGTGCGTCTGCCAAGAAAAAACGGGCTGATTTTGCTATTTTTGCACCATTTTTGTAGATATATAACAAAACAGCCAGATAAAATCGGGCTGTTTTTGGTGCAGGTAACAGGACTTGAACCTGCATGAAATTGCTTTCACATGGACCTGAACCATGCGCGTCTGCCAATTCCGCCATACCTGCATCTATTCAAAATACCCTCCGGATTTTTACACGGCAGAAGGGAGAGCCGAGGCGGAGCACTTAGCTTAATCCGCATTTTGCAGGATAATCGGAATTTTTGCAAGTTCACCGAAGGTGTGTCACCTGAACCATGCGCGTCTGCCAATTCCGCCATACCTGCGTATGCTGTTGCCTTTACAACAAGAAATATTATATCAAAAAAATCCCCGTTTGTCAACAGTAAAACGAGGATTTTTGAAATTATTTTGACGGGCGGTTCAGCGAGTCGTATTGTCCGATGTCACAAAGCAGGATTTCGTGACAGCCGAGGCGGGTGCTCAGCGGCGCTAACTGCATATAATCGCCGTAGAGAAAGCGAAGATAGGCGTCATACTGCTCGGGGACAGGGAGCTGATATCCCTCGAAATCGACATAAATCGGCTGTTCGAGCAGCTCAACCGAAAACACGCCGTTATAGACGTTGCGTCCCATACCGTCATATAAATATTTGGCATTCTTTTTTCTCTTAAAGAATGAAATTGTGTGATTCATCAGCCAAAGACTGAAACGAAGCGGAAAGAGTCTGACACAAAAATTCGTGAACGCAGTCTGAAAGCGACTGCCGTTTTCGGTTTTGCGGTGGTTCCATTTATTGAACACCAAAGCGCGTGTAAAAACCGTCATTGCAAGGTGCAGCTTTTGCCCGATTTTGGAATTGGCGGTCTTGTCATGGCAAAAAATATCAAAAGCAATGCCGTTGTGCATTTCGCGATGCTCCTTAGCAAACGCTGTCGCAAAAGCGGTGTTGTTGATACGGAGCTTCGCGAATTCATAGAAACAATTCTTATCCGTTTTGTTAGACTGAAACGTCATCGTGGGCGGCAGCTCTGTAGCGGCAATCGAACAGAACTTCTCATAATCCTCGCGCAGCATCATGATATCCGCGTCATCATCCCAAGGAATGAAGCCGTGGTGACGGATGGCACCGAGCAGGGTGCCGCCGCCGAGGAAATACTTAATCTGATGCTCACGACAAATACGGTCAACCTCCAATAAATACGCAAGCTGAATTTTTTGGATGGCGTCCAATCTGCCGTCATGCGTATGCGGAAGCCTGTATCCCCTATTTTCGGGCAGATGACTCATCACGCAGAGTTCAAGAGCGGTTTCCAGCTGCATGGCTGCCGGACAGCCGTAGGTCTCGATTTTACCGGTAGCGAGCGGCGCCGCGTTTTCTTCGTCGCCCTCGGTCAGGGTGATTGCCGCCTTGTCGCCATAAACATCATGCAAAATTGCCGCGACCGTTGCGGTAGATACCGTGGCATTGACACCGGCGACATTGTAAACTCCGTTCGTTAACGCAACAGCGGCATAGATAACGGCACGCAGCACGTCCGTAAGATAGACAAAGGAATACTTTTGGCGGGACTGAAAGAGCGTGACAGGACGGCCGGCGGCTACCGCCTGAAACACCTCGTCAAGAAAGCTCGGTATGCCGGCATCCGCGGCAAGTATCACACCGGTTCGCAGGGTTGTGAGCGCAAAGCCGCGTTTCTTTTTCTCACAGCAAAGCACGGCTTCTATCGTGCGCAGGAGCTGATTTTCACCGTCTCGCGCAGCGGTATTGTCCACCGCGGCGTATTCATTTTCCGCATAGATACGGTGCGGCTGCGGTTTGCCGTATACGCGGCTGTCGCTGAGTAAAATCAACGGCGCGCCGGTTGCTTCCGCCATGGCGGCAATTCTGTGCGCGCAGTCAATTTCCCGACGGAAGTCCGCCGGAAAATCGGTGGTTCTCTCACCGCAGAAGCCGGTGTGAACAATGTAATCCGCACGCTTGATTTCCCCTATATACGGCGACTCGATAAAGTCAAAGTCGTCGCGCAAAATCAGCTCGGCGTAATGCTCCGCAATCACGCTTTTATCCGGCACCGCCAAAATGACGCGGCAATGCAAGCCGCGCGTTTCATTTTGAAAAAGCAGCGCATAGCAAAGACAGCGGGCAAGAGAATGTCCGCTGACTACAATTGTTTTATTCCTGAGCTTGAGAATTTGTTCCTTCTCGACCTGCGGCATGGCTGCCCAGTCCGATTGAAAATCGTTAAGCTTGTCCTTTATCATTTTTTCTTTTTCTTCTGACTTTCCTTATAATCCTGATAGACCTTGAGGGTGTCCTCGGTCGTGCCGTCGTAAATGACCGTACCCTTTCTCAAATAGATGGAACGGGGACAGATTTCACGGACAGAATCGGCATTGTGACTGACATAGAGGACGGTGGTGCCGGCGGAAATGATGTCCTTGATTTTGTCCTTGCACTTCCGCTTAAAGCTGGCGTCACCGACAGAGAGCGCTTCGTCTACCACCAGAACATCCGGTTCAATGTTGACATTGATGGCGAAGCCAAGACGCATTTTCATACCGCTGGAATAGGTTCTGACGGGCTGGTCGATGTAATCGCCAAGCTCGGCAAACGCAATAATTTTCTCCTCAATCTCCTTGATATAGGCGTCCTCCAAGCCGAGGATGTAGCCCTTGAGATAGATATTTTCCCTGCCGGTCATCTCCATGGAAAAGCCGGCGGTCAGCTCAAGCAGCGCCGCCACCTTGCCGTTGACGATAATCTCACCCTCATCGGGAAAGGCGACGCCGGTAATCATTTTCAGCAGCGTAGACTTGCCGGCGCCATTATCGCCGACAATGCCGACGGATTCGCCGCGGTGAATCTCAAAGGAAACATTGTTGAGCGCCTTGTTGGTCTTGGGATTGCGCGGATTGAAGAACAGCGCTCTGAAACGCTCCTGATCGTTTTTATACAGAATATAGGTTTTGCTGACATTTTTGAAAGTAATAATCGCTTCAGCCATGGTTTCCTCCGATTACAGGACGTCGGGAAGCTTCTTCCGAAGTCTGTTGTAGTTAAATGCGCCGATAAGGAATACTGCTAAGAATTCCGCCAGAAAAATGACCAGCTCGGTTTTGTACACCCAAAAGCCGCGGTGATACAAAAAGGCGTTGCGGTAGCCGTTGACAAAGAAGTTGACGGGATTGAGCATCATCAAAAACTTGCCGACCTCGCCGAATACCTTGGGATCGTAGGAATCGTACATGATGCCCGACAGCCAGAAGATACCTGCCATGACAGACACGACAAGACTTTCAAAATCCTTGCTGAACGCTGCCATCGGCGCCGTAGACCACGACAAGAACAGAAAGAAGAAGAACATCAGCGGACAGTAGAAGAAAAATTGCAGGTTGTACCAGCTCGGGCCGACAACAATCAGAACAAAAATGTACATTATCGTCATCAGCATCATGTGGACGTACAGCCGCGAGATGCCGGTGTAGGTCAGAATGGTGGATACCGGAAATTTGACCTTGGTGATAAACTGCCGGTTGTTGCGCAGGGTTTTGGTGCCCTGCAAAATGCTGTCCTGAATAAAAAACCAGGGAATAATACCGATGAACATAAAGGTAAAAAACGCGGTTGTGAACGTTTCGTTGCCGCCCATATACACACTGATTTCACGTCCCTTGCGGATGGTGTTGAAGGCGAACCAATAGACAAATATGGTAAACGCGGGCTTTACCACTGCCCAGAACGGACCGATGATAGCGCCCTTGTAGGTTTTAATCAGCTCGTTTTTTGCCAGCAAAAAGATTTGCTTGCCAAATTTTCTGTGTTCCTTAAAAATGGTCGAAATCAAAAAACAACCTCCTTAGATGATTGCGTAGTTAGCCAAAATACTGTCGGGGTTTTCCGGTTACCGATCGATAAAATCACCTCCGTCAAGCGGCATTGCCGCAAGTCTCCATACTAATACCATTATAGTACATTTACAGAATTTGTCAATTATGCGTATCGACAAGAAACAGTTATTTCGAAAAATAAAATTGTGAATTAAGGTTGACGCAAAATTATTATACATCCGTCAAGTCGCTTTTTCAAGTCTGAATACCGGTTTTATACCGCGTGAAAAATAAAATTGTCAATTATCGGTTGACAACAGCGGATTTTGTGCTATAATAGATTTGTTATGTTATGCGCAGCAGGCGCGGCATGGCAAATCCTTGCGGAGAAATCCGCCATAATGTCCAGAAGGAGGTGCAAAAAATGGCAGTTACAGCAAATTACGAGACCGTAATGATCGTTTCAATGAAGAAAGGCGAGGAAGGCATCCAGGCGATTGTCGAAAAGTTCAAGAACCTCATTGAAAAGCACGCCACTTTGAAGAATGTAGACGAGTGGGGCAAGAGAAAGCTCGCTTATCTCATCAACAAGGAAAGCGAAGGCTATTACGTTCTCTTTGATTTTGAGAGCACTGCGGAGTTCCCTGCGGAGCTTGACCGTGTTTACAAAATCACAGAAGGCGTTATGCGTTCACTCATCATCAAAAAGGAAGACGAATAATCACATGGTAGGGGTTTATCCCCGAATTACGAAAGGATACGAACAATGTTAAATCGAGTCATCTTAATGGGCAGACTTGTGGCTGACCCCGAACTGAAAACCACCGGCTCCGGCCTGAGCGTCACCAGCTTCCGCATCGCTGTTGACCGCAATTATGTCAAGTCCGGTGAGGAACGCAAGGCGGACTTTATTGATATTGTCTGCTGGAGACAGACAGCGGAGTTTGTCTGCCGCTATTTCGGCAAGGGTTCGATGATTGCCGTCGAGGGACAGCTTCAGACCAGAACCTATCAGGCAAAGGACGGCACCAACCGCTATGTAGTGGAAGTGGTTGCCGACAATGTTTCTTTCACAGGCGAACGCCGCGACAACAACGGCGGCGGATACAACAACGGCGGCTATCAGCAGCAGTACGGAGGCAACTCTTACTCGCAGCAGTCCTACTCGGCTCCCGCGCCGCAGGCTCCTGCTTACGCGCCGCAGCAGCCGCAGACCTCTTATCAGAGCGGTTCCAACAGCGATTTTCAGGAAATGCCGCTTGATGACGATTTACCATTCTAAGCATCGAATCGTTTTTGTTAATTCTCATTGAAAGGAGAACTTCGAAATGGCTGACAGACCTAACAACCGTGGCAGAAAGAGCCGCAAGAAGGTTTGCGGATTCTGCGTGGATAAGGTAGAGCATATTGATTACAAGGATATCGCCCGTCTCCGCCGTTATATGTCCGAAAGAGGAAAGATTCTTCCCCGCCGTGTAACAGGCACCTGTGCAAGACATCAGCGTGACCTGACCACCGCTATCAAGCGTGCGCGTCAAATCGCTC
>JAFUUV010000289.1 GCA_017471345.1 Ruminococcus sp. | reverse complement strand
TTTCATTTTACATTGTTTTTGCTCCGAAGTCAAGAGAAATTCGGATTAAAAATAAATATATATTTAACTAACTTTTTTTCAGGAATGTATTGACAATTCACAATTATTATGTTATAGTATCTTTGTTAATTCAATAACGACTTCCTTTCTATGTGCTTGATTACTCCATAAAATTACCTAAAAACCGACGGTTCCTATCCGTCGGTTTTTACGTTTCCTCAATAATTAATGAAACTTTTGATACTTTTATTGTGTTTTTATCGTCGTGGCGGTATAATGTACTCAAGGTTAGTATACCAAAACGTATATTCAGGGGATTATTATGAAGTCTTTTGAAAAGCTCCCTTCGTCCTTTCAGAATGACGAGGTGCGCAGATACTATGATATTCTCAGAGGCAAGCAAGGCTCCATCGTGTGCAAGAGAGTGTTTGATTTGATTGTTTCTCTTGTGATGCTCGTGTTTCTGATGATTCCGATTCTTGTCATTGCTATTTTAGTGAAGGCGGATTCCAAGGGACCGGTCATGTTCCGTCAGGAGCGTGTCACCGTCTACGGCAGGCATTTTCGTATTTTTAAGTTTCGTACCATGGTGGTCAACGCAGAGAGCATCGGTTCTATGGTCACTACCGACAGCGACAGCCGCGTGACGAAAATCGGCAGAATCCTGCGTAAGTACCGCCTTGATGAGCTGCCGCAGATTTTTAATGTATTGTCCGGCAGTATGTCCTTTGTCGGTACCCGTCCTGAGGTGCCGAAGTATGTGGATCGCTATGAGAGCGTTTACTACGCGACGCTGTTGCTGCCGGCAGGCGTCACCTCCATGACCTCCATTTTGTACAAGGACGAGGAAAAGCTGCTCGCCTCAAATAAAGACGCGGATCGGGTTTATCTTGAAACCATTCTGCCCGAGAAAATGAAATATAACTTAGAGTACACAGAAAATTTTGGTTTTGTGTCCGACATCAAGATTATGTTCAAAACCGTCAAAGAGGTTTTGTCCTGACGCCGAGGTAACGCTATGGCTGTTTTGAAAGAAAAGTTAAACGATTCCTCTCTGTTCAGAACGATTTATATCGTCGATTTATTTTTCTGCATGGTGTCCTTCCTGCAGATTCCCGCGTACATTTTGCTGGTTTTTTTATTCATATGGGGTGTGCGGCTGGTATATGTCAATCAGAAGCGCTACAACACGTTTATGAAGCTGCGGTTTGGCATTTGGATAGGCGCGTTTTTGATTGTTTCATTTGTATCGATTCTGATTAACCTCTCGGTCACGATGCTGTTCAGCGTACTGATGTTTTTTCATGTCGTCATTTGCTTTTTTCTGTTTTACGGTATGCATACGGAGTCAAATCTTGATTTCAAAGAGGAACTCTTCGGCATCGGACGCATCATCATTGTCTGTACCACGCTGTTCAACTTGGTAGGCTTTTTCTGCCTGCTTTTCGGTATCAATTTCGAATGGAATCTGACAGAGGATTATTTTGTACGGTTCCCGATTTTTGAAAACCGCTTTACCGGACCGTTTTACAACCCGAATTTCCTCGGCTTTGCTTGCGTGGCATCGATTTTTCTGTGCCATATGCTCAGCAAACAGAGCCTGCGCGGTGAGGTCAAGGCGCGTGGCTTTGGACGTGTTTTTTTATACTCCTGTATGCTGGTTAATCTGTTTGGCTTGATACTATGCGACTCCAACGCTGCCTTTGTTCTCATGCTCGGCTACGCCGTCACTTATCTTGTCTATATTTTCTTTGATACGCGCGAGGGCTTGACGCCGGCAAAGGTGTTCATCAAAATTATCACACTGCTGATAATATGCACAGTCTTTGTCGGTTCTTCCATGCTGTTCCGCACCGTTTTCAAGGCGGGCTTTGCCGCTGTCACTGCCAAAACCAATGCTTTGGTGGATGTTCTGTTTCATGAAGAGGAGCTGATGAATGAAATAGCGGATGGTGAGCTGGAACAGGAGAATAATGAGGCAGTAACCTTTAATCATGAGAATACCAATATTGATAGCGGACGCTTTCGTTTATGGCGCGAGTCGCTGGATTTGTTTAAGATTTCACCGGTAATCGGAATCGCTAACGGCAACATCGTTTTTTACAGCGAGGAGTATCTCAACGGCGCTCTGCAGTTCAGTTATCATAACAACGATCCGCACAACGGTTATCTGACGATTTTGGTTTCCACCGGTGTAATCGGCGCTTTGCTGTTCGGTACCTTCGGCTTCCGCTTTGCCAAGCACGCCGCGCAGCACCTCTTCCTGCGGCGTAAGACCGTGCGGAAAGAGATATATCCCTGTCTGTTTTCTTTTTTGGTAGGATACATGGGATACGCTTTCTTTGAAAAAGCGCTGTTGTATGACATTTCTTTTTTAGTCATGTTTTTCTGGCTGATTATGGGATATATCAGCTGCTATGTCGCGAAATATGAGCATTTGATTGAAACCCAGTATTTATTCCACCAAAAACGAATTCGACGGACAATGCTATAAAACGCTTGTATAATTTCATATTATGTAGTATAATAACCATAGGTTTACCCATTCCTATGGTTATTTTTCTCAGATGGTGATTCTTTATGATTCTATACCTCAAAAGAGATATCTCGGCAAACGCCGGATTTGTGGTGTTTGACGCTTTAAGCGCGGAGAAATACAGGGTTGCTATGCCGGTTTCCGGTTTGATGCCAAGGCGGAAGCTTGTCGTCACGGATACAGCCGGCAGACAAGCAGCGAGCATTCGCCGTTTGTCTTTGGCAGGCGCCTCGGTGTATGTCATCCGTGTCGGCAAAAAACACCTGACGCTGGTTATGCTGCCATCCGCGCAGGGAATGATTACCTATTTTTACGGCTGCAACTGGCGCTTTGTCGGCGCTGTCGCGGCGAAGCAATTCAGCATCATCGACGTGGACAAAACGCTGATTTTAGAACACAGGGAACGCGCGGATTATTGCGAACTGCAAATTCCCAACAGCTCTAACGAGCTGGTTTGTGTCGCTGTGTCTGTCTGTGTCAATTTAATTAATACCATCGACAGTCCTGCGTTGCAGGCAGTGTGATGAACGGGAGGTACTTTTATGGACAAGCTGCTGCAGCTTTTATCAAAAAATTCTCAGTTTACAACAGGCGAAATCGCCGCCATGCTTGGCGAGCCGGAGGACTATATCAAGGCGCAAATTAAGGAATATGAAAATCAAGGCGTCATCAAGGGCTATCAGGCGGTTATCAACTGGGAGGATATCGAGGATAGCTATGTGGAAGCGCTCATTGAATTGAAGGTGACGCCGAAAAAGGAAACCGGCTTTGATGAAATGGCGAAGCGATGCATGGCTTTCGAGGAGGTTGAGGCGGTATATCTGATGGCAGGCGTGTATGACTTTGCCCTGATTGTCCGCGGCGAGACCATGCAGGATATCGCCATGTTTATCGCCAAGAAGCTTTCCACGATTGACGGCGTCATTTCTACAGGTACGCATTTTATTATGCGGCGTTACAAGGACAGAGGCATGAATCTGTTCTGTGACGATAATCAGGCTGACGAGAGGAGTTTAATTCTCTGATGGAATATTCATCCTACATGAACAGCAGTATTCAGTCCATCAGTCCGTCCGGCATCCGCAAATTCTTTGACATCGCCAACGAAATGAAGGATGTTATTTCGCTGAGTATCGGCGAGCCGGATTTCCAGACGCCGTGGCATATTCGTGACGAGGGTATCCATAGTCTTGAAAAGGGCAAAACATGGTATTCTCCGAATCGCGGCTTTGCTGATTTACTGCAAGAAATTTCAAATTATTATCAAAGACGCTTTGACGTTACATATTCTCCGGTGACACAGACCTTGGTGACAGTCGGCGGCAGCGAAGCGATTGACCTTGCATTTCGCGTGCTGATTGAAAAAGGCGATGAGGTCATCATTCCGCAGCCATCCTTTGTCTGCTATGTGCCGTTGACCGTGATGGCAGGCGGCATTCCGGTGGTAATCAACACCAAGAACGAGGACAACTTCCGCCTGAAGGCGGATGATTTGCGCGCCGCCATTACCGACAAGACTAAAATACTCGTCCTGCCGTTTCCGAACAATCCCACAGGCGCGATTATGGAACGCCATGATTTAGAGGAAATTGCAGCCGTTTGCCGTGAGCATGACTTGCTTGTTCTCTCGGATGAAATCTATTCCGAGCTGACCTACGGTAACCGCGACCACGTTTCCATCGCGTCCATCGAGGGAATGTATGAGCGCACCATTGTAATCAACGGATTCTCCAAATCCTACGCCATGACCGGATGGCGTCTCGGCTACGCGCTCGGACCGGAGGAGATTATCGCGCAGATGACTAAGCTGCACCAGTACGGCATCATGTCAGCGCCCACTACCGCGCAATACGCCGCGATTGAAGCGCTGAAAAACGGCGATAAGGACGTCAAGCATATGCGCTCCGAGTATGATATGCGGCGCCGTTTGGTGGTGGATTCCTTCAATGATATGGGCTTGAGCTGCTTTGAACCGCTTGGCGCTTTTTATGTATTTCCATGCATCAAGTCCACGGGACTCAGCTCCGATGAATTCTGTACGCGGCTGATTATGGAAAAACACGTTGCCGTAGTCCCCGGCACCGCCTTTGGTGAATGCGGCGACGGCTTTGTACGCGTGTCCTATTCCTATTCGCTTAAGCATCTCAAAATCGCGCTGCAGCGCATCCGTGAGTTTGTTGAGGAACTGAAAGATGAAAATAATCGTTAAGGCTCCGGCAAAGATCAATCTGACGCTCGAGGTGCTGGGTAAGCGCCCCGACGGATATCACAATATTTCAACCGTGATGCAGGCGGTTGACTTGTATGATATCGTCACCCTGACAGATAACGACAGCGGCAAGATTACCGTTTCCTGCAACTACGACGGCGTACCGTGTGATGACAACAATATCTGCGCTAAAGCGGCGTACCGTTTTTTTGACTACTGCAAAATGGATATCAAGGGCGTTCACATTGATATTGACAAAACCATTCCGACGCAAGCCGGACTCGCGGGCGGCAGCAGTGACGGCGCGGCAGTGCTGTTTGGCTTGAACGCTATGTTTGCGACCATGCTGAAGCCGGCTGATCTGCGTGCCATCGGAGAGCGTGTCGGTGCGGATGTTCCCTTCTGCTTGGAAGGCGGCACCAAGCTGTGTACCGGCATCGGCACCACCATCAAAATGCTGCCGACCTTTCGCTGCTCGGATATCGTCATTTGTAAGCCGGATACCGTCAGCGTTTCTACCGCGGAGGCATACCGCAAAGTGGACGCGTTAGCGTCGCATCCGTCTTATACAGATGAAATGGTTAAGGCGCTGTACAGCCGTGATATGTTCATGATTTCCACTACCATTTTTAATGACTTCGAGCTTGCGCTTCAAATTCCTGAGGTCAACGATATCAAACGCACTATGCTTGCCTGCAAGGCACGCGGTGCCGGTATGAGTGGTTCCGGTTCGGCGGTATTTGCTGTTTTTACTTCCTCCGGAAGAGCCAAAAAATGCTATGATGCTTTAAAAGAGCAATATCCCGAAACCTTTCTTTGCAAGCCGATTAAAATCGGCTGTGCGGTGGAATAAATTAACAAAACCTGTCCATACTCTATGTGAAAGGACAGGTTTTTCAGATGAAATTATGGCTTAAATCACTTTGCTTTGCGTTTGTTGTTTGCGTGTTGTATTCCATGATTCCGTTTCACGCGGAGTGTCGTGATATCTCTGAGGATACATTCCGTCTGCATATTCTTGCCAATTCCGATTCCGAGACCGATCAGGTGCTTAAATTGCAGGTACGGGACGCAATTTTGACATATACGCAGGCTGTGTTGGCAACCGCATCGGACAAGAACAGTGCGGAAGCAGAGATTCGTCATGCGTTGCCGCAGATTACGGAAAAAGCGCGTCAGACAGTCAAGCAAAACGGCTTTGCGTATCCGGTCAAAGCGGAAGTCACGCGGATGTATTTTGACACACGGTATTACGAGGATTACACCTTGCCGGCAGGTATGTACGACGCGCTGCGTATCTCCATCGGCGAGGCAAAGGGGCATAACTGGTGGTGTGTAATGTACCCGTCCATCTGTGTATCAGCGGCGGAAGAACGCGATAACCGCGCGAGAGAAGTGTATTCAGACGGGGAGTACCATGTGGTCAGGGACGAACCTTGTCAATATAAATTCCGGATTGTCGAATGGTTTGAACGACTGCAGGCTTTCATTCAACAAGCATCTTCATAATCAAGGAAAATACTATGGAAAAGTTACATCAGGTTCGCAAATATATTCGTTTTTACGGCTGGGTGCAAGGAGTAGGATTTCGCTATGTCGCGCGAATGGCAGCGGAACGCTCCGGTGCTACCGGTTGGGTGCGCAATGAATTTGACGGCTCTGTTTCAATGGAGATCCAGGGAACTGAGCGTGATATCGACAGTGTGCTGCAAGCACTCGGCAGCGGCGGTTATATCCGCATTGAACACATAGAGACGCGTGATATACCTGTATTAGCCGACGAACGAGGCTTTCGTGTGCGCTATTAAAACAAAAAATAACGGGCTGATTTCTATATCAGTCCGTTTTTTAAAACTCACCTTTTTAATTATAACACATTTCAAAAGCAAGAGCAAGAGTTTTTTGAAAAATAAAATTTAAAAGAATTTTATTAAAATACTTGACAATGTCGATAGTATGCTGTATAATATAGACAAAGAAAAGACAAAAGGAGGTCTTAACATGAAAGATAAGATTCCTTATAACTTCCGTATTATGAACTACATTCGGAGCTTGCCGCCCAATGTATGAATCCCGATTTCATCGGGATGTAGCTTGAATATCTTATCGGAGTCGGACAGCGAATCATTTACTTGTTATTAAACAATCAAATTTCACCTTGTATTACGACTGGTTTCGTTAGCAGGTCAAACCTTTTCTCTTCACCTTCAACCTCTACTTTCATTTTATATATGGTTTGACAGCCTCAGGTAAGAAAAGCAACCTTAACTCAATGAAAATTGGGATGAAAACGGACTTCTTACAATTTAATATATATGGTTCTTACAATTAATTTTTAAGACTCACAGTAGTCAGAGGACAGACCAATGAGAATGTAATTTATTCAGCGAAAGCTGCGGATTGATTTTATAGATTGGAGACTACTCCCATGCGCTGATTATTCTTTGAACGGTTATTCTTACGATTGGAGAACGGTCCGATGTAATACTTATTTGAATTACGGTTATCTTATTTATCGGAGATGAGTCCAAAGTACAGTTAAGTCTTTTACTTCCATTTCGGCCGGAAGAAGTTAATTAAAACCTTTCAAGCGGTGACGTGTTTGCGTCACCGCTTTTCAATTTCATAAAAACTCCCCTGATGAATTCACATCAGGGGAGAGAATCAATCCATTCTTTTGTCGCAGAAATCACACATCAGCATTCCCATTTTCTTGTAGCCGAGACGCGGCAAGTATTCTTCTTGCTGTGTAATGCATTTCGGATTGTGGCAGTGGTGCTCACTGATAAGGGTTTCCCTTGTTTGCAGCACGAAATCTTCGTCCTGTAACAGCAGCAAAATCAGCGCCATTCTGCCAAACATACCGTACTGTGCCTGCTTGAAATACAGAGCACGCGGATCGTCGTCGATGTCAACCGTGATTTCATTCACTCTCGGCAGCGGGTGCAGAATAATCATATCCTCACGGGCGTTGTCAAGCTTCTCTTTATCCAGCACAAAAACATTTTTCTGAGCCTGATAATCTTCCTCGCTGCCAAAACGCTCGCGCTGAATGCGAGTCATATACAACATATCCAAATCCTTTACCGCGTCGGCAAGACTGTGTGAGATTTCATATTGACAGTGATTCTTTTCGAGAATATCAATAATATAAATCGGTACACTCAACTCCTGCGTTGAAATCAGCACAAAAGAATTGTTCTCATATTTTGCCAGTGTCTTAATCAGTGAGTGAACGGTACGACCGTTCAGCAAATCACCGCAAACGCCGATTTTGAGGTTGTCAAGCCTGCCTTTTTCACAGCTCAGGGTAACAATATCGGTCAGCGTCTGTGTCGGGTGCAAATGACCGCCGTCGCCGCAGTTGATGACAGGCACATCGGAGTAGAGAGAAGCAGCCATTGCGGTACCTTCGGTGGGATGACGGATGGCGATAATATCCGCGTAACCGCCAATCACCTGAATGGTATCCTTGAGGTTTTCTCCCTTCGCAACGGACGAATTCAAGGGATTATCAAAGCCGATTGTCCTGCCGCCGAGCTTGAGCATCGCTGTCTGGAACGACATCTGCGTCCGTGTGCTTGGCTCATAAAAGAGTGTCGCAAGAATTTTGCCGTCGCAGGCATGGCGAAAATCCGCCGGATTCTGCATTATTTTCTTGGCTTTCTTAACAATCTGGTCAATCTGCTTGACCGACATCGCTTCCAAATCAATCAGGTTTTTGTTTGTCATTTTTTCACAGCCCTTCTGTGTTATCAGTAGTATTGTAGCACATAAATGAAGAAAATAACATACCTGAAAGAAAAAAAGAAATTGTTTTGTCAGCGATGTTCGTTGGAAACAGTAATCCGGAAATTTTGGCAAAGAAAAAAGGCAGTTCAAGGGAGGCACTTCGTAAGGAAGTTGCCTCCCTTTGGCTTTTGTAAAACAGTCGGATAGTTGGATTTGTAGGATAAAACCTAAACTTACGGAGGTTTTACAAATGAAATATGAAATCACTTACACACAGCAAGGTGACTATCTTTTACCTGACTTGAAATTACCCAAACAGCCAAAGGTTGAAATCGGTATTTGGGGCAGACGACACGAACGGTACATTAAACAGTATCATAAAATCCGCTATTCCAATCTTTTGTCAAGCGGGACACTTGTTGCCTATCTCGCAGATATCGATACAGAAGCAACTGAAATGTATGATAGACTTGTCCAACAGTTTGCAAAGCAAGAAGGAATAAGCGAGCAACTCAAAGCAGATAATCAAATGATGTGGGTGCAGATGATGAACAATATTCGTAATCGTGCGACGGAAATTGTTAATGCAGAGTTGGTTTATTGCTAAAAAATTACGGCGGCAGGAAGACTCTTTGCCGCCACTTTCTTATATACCCAAGCTCAATTATGTGAAATAAAGCTCAAATAAAAAACAAGATCAGTGTATATATGATTTCACGAAATAATTAGTTTATAATTCTAAAATTAATGACATAGCAGAGTGATCAGTTAAAGAACTTGAGCGGGTTTCATGTATATAATAACAATCTTTAATTGTATGTGATATTTGTTTTGATACAAAAAAATAATCATATCTATAACCGTCGCTAGTTCTTCCAACCCAACTATATTCATTTTTATCTGGGTATAAATATCGAAAAGCGTCTATATAACCGAAGTGTTCGAATCTGTCATAAAAATCATATTCCCATTTTTGAAAATTATTATAATGCGGAATATGATTTCGTTCCAATATATTAAGATCACCACATATAACATATGGAATCGTACTATTATTCAAAGTAAGTTGTTTTAAATACAGTAAGAATTGTATTACGAAGTTCTTTTTCCTAATTATTTTCTCTTCAGTTGAATTTCGTGACGGGACATAAAGTCCTATAATCCCAATTTTTGATCCCTGATAATTAATAATAATATCAGCTAATCTAGAAAAATACGGGTCATCTTTGTTAAAACATGTTTTATACTTAACAATTGGATATTTACTTAGAATCATCACTCCTAAATCACCAGTTTTAGATTTAGGGAAATAAACATTAAATTCGGGCTTCATTCCAATATCAAAAAGTGTCATTCCATAATTTGAAAAATGTTCCTCTAAATATGAGCAGCCCTCACTGTTTTTTGTCTCTGTTAAGATAAAAACATCTTCATTTCGATTGGATAACCATTCAATCTGTCTTTTGACTCTTACAATAGAAGGATTACCAATATTCATTGTCAATAGTTTTAATTTGTTTTTCATTTTATCACCTCTTGAGATAATACAAAATGGCATACTTTCGAAATATTGTTTTCAATATCCAATAGAGTATTATTATAGCATGTTAAAAAATTGAATCCTTTTGTGGATAAGAATTCTTTTGCATACATATACCGTTGTATTTCATCTTTTCTAGTCATTCTTTTTTCAAATAATGACAAATGTGTTCGATCAGCTAATCTTTTTTCTACTATTTTTTCATCGGCTAATAATAAAACACTGAGATTAGGAATAGGAAAATTTTTATTTAAATCCCATATTTTATCAACTGATACACCATCAAACCCTTGTAAAACAATACTTGATTCTATATATCGATCTGTTATTACAATTTTATTAGAATTAATTATATTAGGCACTATCTCAGTTTCAACATGATAACAACGATCAGCAGAGACAAGGTATGCATAAGATAGCCCATACAGATTGGCTTCATTTTCTTTCGTAAATACTCCCAATCGAGACGATGACGGTTCTTTTGTTAAGATAACTGAATTGTATAGCTTTAGTTGATTATATAGTTCTTTTATAAAAGTACTTTTGCCAACGCCATTGGGTCCATCGACACTTATTAATAAACCGGATTTAACTCTATTCATTTTTTCTCCTAGGGCAAAGATCAAGATCGCAAGTATATAGAGGTAGGTTTTTAGAAATCTTTATATATTGACAACCGATTACACAGTTTTCAGTACAATCTTTCATGTTTATTTTAAATTTAGTTTTACTATATACTTGATAATTTTTTAT
>JAFUUV010000288.1 GCA_017471345.1 Ruminococcus sp. | reverse complement strand
CTTTTGCTTTGGCTTTGGGAGTTTTGGCGTAGAGCTTGTCGATGTTTGCCCACAGCTCCTCCTCAATCTTCGCGGCAAGCTCGGGATCGTTGCGGAACAGCTCCTTCACTTTGTCGCGGCCTTGTCCCAGACGCTGGGTTTTGTAGCTGAACCACGCGCCTGCCTTCTGTACAACCTCGGCTTCTACCGCCATATCGAGCAGCTCGCCCTCACGCGAAATGCCCTCGCCGTACATAATATCGAATTCCGCGACCTTGAAGGGCGGCGCGATTTTATTCTTGACAACCTTCGCCTTGGTGTGGTTGCCGATGATTTCTCCGTTGACTTTAATGGCTTCGCCCTTGCGGATTTCGATGCGGACGGAGCTGTAGAATTTCAGTGCTCTGCCGCCGGTGGTGACCTCCGGATTGCCGTAAATCACGCCGACCTTTTCGCGCAGCTGGTTGATAAAAATCGCAACGCAGTTGCTCTTGTTAATGGCGCCGGCAAGCTTGCGCAACGCCTGTGACATCAGACGGGCGTGCAGACCGACATGGCTGTCGCCCATTTCTCCCTCTATTTCCGCCTTGGGAACGAGCGCGGCGACGGAGTCGATGACGATGACATCAATCGCACCGCTTCGAATCAGTCCCTCGGCAATTTCAAGCGCGTCCTCGCCGGTGTCCGGCTGAGAAACCAGCAGCTCGTTGATGTTGACGCCCAACGCTTCCGCGTAAACGGGATCGAGCGCGTGCTCTTCGTCGATGAAAGCGACGTTGCCGCCGTTTTTCTGACCTTCCGCGATGCAGTGCAGGGAGAGAGTGGTTTTACCGGAGGATTCCGGTCCGTATATTTCCACAATTCTGCCGCGGGGAAGTCCGCCGATGCCGAGCGCGACGTCGAGCGACAGGGAGCCTGTTGAAATGTGCTCCACATTCATGTGCTTATTTTCGCCGAGACGCATCACAGCGCCCTTGCCAAATTGTTTTTCAAGCTGCTTGATAGCGGTGTCAAGCGCGGTTTGTCTGTCCATAGCCATAATCATTTACCTCCGTAAGTTCGCGTGTGTGAAGTCGAACAGGTTTTTCGCAGCTACTATTATAAAGGAAACCGCGGAAAAATGCAATAAAAACACAGCAAAAAATTCGAACAAAAATTCTAAAATCAAAGCATTGTCCCAATTATTGCCCTATGAATACCGCCAAGGTCGTCGGCGGTGCGGATATCGGCAAAGCCCTGTGCCGCCATCATGGCGCGCACGGTGTCCGCCTGCCCTTCACCCAGCTCAAAGGCAAGCATACCGCCTTTTTTAAGCTTACGGCTCCAGTTACGGACAATCGCTTTGTAAAAGTCATAACCGCTGCTGCCGCCGTCGAGCGCCATACGCGGTTCAAACTGTACCTCCGTTTGCAGGGAGTCAATTTCCCCTGAACGAATATAGGGTGGGTTGGAAACAATCAAGTCAAACGCGCCGTCCGCGAAATCTTCGTGACAGCGCAGAATATCACCCCGAACCGCTGTCACAGCTGCGCCGAGGTTATTAATATTCTTTTCAAGAAAATAAAATGCCTTGTCGCTCAGCTCTACCGCTGTCATTTGAATGCCGGCGTGCAGGGCAAGGGCTATGGCGATAGCGCCGCTGCCGGCACACAGGTCGATTCCTCGGGCGTCATGTTGGTTTTTCAAGCCGGAGAGGCAGAGGTTAAGTACCACCTCGGTGTCATCGCGCGGAATCAGCACACCTTCGCCGACACAAAGCGGTATGCCGAAAAATTCCCAGCTGCCGAGAATATATTGCAGCGGTTCATGCAGCAAACGCCGCCGTACCATTTCGTCCAATGCCGCCTGCTGCGTAAAGGCGTCGCTGCTGTGTGCCAGCTGCGCGGAACGGCTGTATCCCGTCAGATGTTCCAGCATACACCGCGCTTCAAACGCGGCGTCCTCCACGCCGCCTGCTGTCAGCGCGGCTTTGCAGGCGCGGTACGCGTCCTTCAGCATCCGCAGTTTTTGACAATGTCAGAGCCGTCCTCGGGAATGACTGCCTTGATTGCCTCAATCGCGACCTCCATCATGCTGTCGTCCGGTTCCTTGGTGGTGATACGCTGCGCCCACAGTCCGGGAGCGGCAATGATGCGTGTGAACCAGTTGTCATGTTTGCCGCAGAGCTTAATCAGTTCATAACCAATGCCGCAGGTGATGGGAATCAGTAAAATCTTGAACACCGGACGCAAAAAAGCGATGCCAAAGGGATTAGCCGGTACGAACAGTCCGATGACAATGCCGAGGATCAGCATAATCACCATGAAGCTGGTGCCGCAGCGCGGATGAAAACGGGATTGTTTTTTGACGTTGGCAACGGTCAGCTCTTCCTCGTTTTCATAACAGAAGATGGTTTTATGCTCCGCGCCATGGTACATAAATACGCGCTTCATATCGCTCATTTGGGAAACGATGATAATGTAGCCGAAAAACAGCACAATTTTCAGAACGCCCTCAAAGATAGACTTCCACAAGCGCACCATTTCCGCGTTGCCATCGGTTTCGCGGAAGGCGGGAATAAAGTTGCCGCAAAGGTCAAAGAGGAAGGAGGGCAGAAAGAAGAACAGCCCGATTGCGAGCGCGACGCCCAATACGGAGGCGACTGCCATCAGTGCCTTGACCAGCTTGTCGCCGAACTTTTCGTCGAGCCATTTCTCAAATTTGGAAGGCTCTTCCTCAATTTCCGCGCCTTCAATTGCCTTATCAGCGGAGAGCATCAGGCTTTTGTAGCTCAGACGCATGGAATCAATCAGACCGGCGATACCGCGGAAAAACGGAATCTTGAAGAAACTGAACTTTTCCGGAATGGTAGTGATTTGAATATCCTCGCTGTAGATGGTGTCCTTGCCGGTGCGCACGCAAACCGTGCTTTTTTTGGGACCGCGCATCATGATGCCTTCAATCAGAGCGCTGCCGCCGATAGAGGTGATTTTTTTGGTTTGTTTTGACATATGTACTCCTATAGTTTGATATTTTTGGTTTCGGCAGGCTTTTCCTGCCCTTCCTTATAAACAGGAAAAGTGAGGGTGACGGTAGTTCCGACGCCTTCGCCGCTCTCAATGTTGAGAGATCCGTGATGCAGGTTCATAATTTCATCCGCGACGGCAAGTCCGATACCGGAGCCGCCGACCTTTTGGTTGGCTTTATAAAACTTTTCCTTGACGCGCGGCAAATCCTCGGCGGAAATACCGCAGCCGGAATCCGTGACGACGATTTTGATGATGTCAGGCTCGTCCTTGGAATACATCACCTGCGCCGCCACCACGCCGCCCTTGGGGGTATATTTGAGGGCGTTGTCAAGAATGTTGAGAAACACCTGCCGCAGACGGTTGCGGTCGCCGTAGACAGGCGGATAGTAAACGGAATCGTCCTCGTCGTAGAGCAGGTGAATACCCTCCTCCGCGGCACGCTCCTTGAGCATATAGACGGTCTCGTCAAATTCGGCGATAATGTCGATTTTCTCGTTAATGAGCACCATTCTGCCGCTCTGGATTCTGCCGAAGTCGAGCAATTCCTCGACAATCCCCGTCAAACGCGAGCTTTCCTTGATAATGACGCTCATGCCGCGGTCAAAGGTGCGGCGGTCAAGCGTGCCGCGCTCGCTGAGCTGCATGGTTTCCGCCCAGCCCTTAATCGCGGTCAGCGGCGTGCGCAGCTCGTGCGAAACGCGCGAGATAAAGTCATTTTTCATTTGCTCGGTGGTCTGCAAATCCTTTGCCATATCGCTGACGGCGTCGCAGAGGTCTCCGATTTCATCATCGTACTTGTGCTCAATTTTTTCGGACGCGGAGAAGTCGCCCTGAGCGATTTGCGCGGCAGCCTCGCTCAGACGGCGAATCGGCTTGACAATCGAGCGGATAAAGAGCAGTCCCGAGAAAATGACCAGCGAAAGCATCAGAATGCCGAGAACGATAATCACGGCGTCCGCTATCAGAATCCTGCTGTTTATCGGCTCCATTGAAACAATGTAGCGCACTGCGCCGACGACCATTCCGCTGCCCGTGCTGATGACGCGTGTCTCGCTCATTACCGGTTCGCCGGAGGGCAGCCTGCCGCTCCAGAAAGCGTAGCCGTCCTTGCTTTTTTTCGCGTCGGTAAAGTCCTGCGGCACCTCGTTCTCCGACGGAATAAAGCCGGTAGAGGTCATTACCACCCGACCGGAGGGGTTAATGACCATCACGCCCATCTTCTCCTTCTGGTCGAAGTTCTCCACATAATCACGCGCTGCAGCGGTAAAATCAGAGGAGCTGTCCGAGGTGTAGCCGGAGAAAACAAGGCTCAGTTTGTTGCTCGCGGCATTGAGGGACTGCTCCACACTGTTCTGAAACACATAGGTAATCACAAAAATCAGGCTGACAACAATCAGAACGATGATGGTAAAAATCACGCTGAGGGTATTGAGCATCCAGCGTTTGGTAATACCGTGAAACATATGTTGTCAGCCTCCTTTATTTTCAATATGCAGGAGCAGGCTTATTCACCTGCGTCCCATTTGTAGCCCAGTCCCCAGACAGTGATGATATGCTTGGGGTTGGAGGGTTCATCCTCCACCTTCATGCGCAGGCGGCGAATGTTAACGTCCACAATTTTATCCTCGCCGACATACGCGTCTCCCCACACGTGGTTGAGAATATCAATGCGGTCGAGGGCGGTGTTGGGATTGGAGAAGAAATATTCCATAATCTGAAACTCCACCTGCGTGAGTTCAATCATCTTGCCGCTCTTCATCAGGGCGCGGTTGCGCAGGTTGAGGGTGAACTCACCGCTCTTGAGCTCTTCCTTGAAGTTGTTTTCATTGCGGGACTGCGCCAGCGCGACGCGGCGGTAGAGAGAATCCACACGCGCAAGCAGCTCAGAGGGAGAGAAGGGCTTGGCGACATAATCGTCCGCGCCGAGCATCAGACCGGTCACCTTGTCCATTTCCTGGGTTTTGGCGGAGAGCATGATGATGCCGATGCCGCCGTTGCGGTTGCGCAGCTCCTTGCAGACCTCAAAGCCGTTGATGCCGGGCATCATCACGTCAAGAATCGCGATGTCAAAGTCGCCGTCATTGTCCTCATATTTTTTGAGCGCTGTCTCGCCGCAGTCGGCTTCCACAACATCGTAGCCGGCACGTGTCAGATTGATGACCACGAAATCGCGGATGGCAGCTTCATCTTCGCAAACCAGAATCTTTTTCATCTTATAAACCTCCGTAATATATTCGTTATTCAATTCTCAGCCAGCGTCGCTGAGCAGGGAGAAGGATGTTTTTATCTCGTTGTCAGACAGGGCAAACGCACTGTCCTCGTCTGTATTGTTATGCAGGGCGTAGGCGTAGCGGTTGTCGCGGTAAATCAGCGTGTAGCCGTCGTTCTCCTTTCCCTGATCCCAGGTGGCGACGTCGAAGGCGCGGATATCAAAAATCAGCTTGCCGACGCTGTCGTTGTCCCATTCAAAGAAGCGCATGGAATTGCCCTCAAGCTGAGCGGTGTAGGTGCCGTTTTCCCATGCGTCGGGAATTTTGATGCTGAAATTATACGCCATGTCCAGCGCGTAATCGCTGATGCGCACGAGCGTTTCGTGCGCGGTATCAAAGTTGTTCCGCGTCACCTTGTCGGCGGTGTACTGCACCGCGTCGGCGTCGGCAAAGGGAAGCTTTTCCACGGTAGGAATATCGATTGTTTTATCGTTATTGATATCGACGGCGAACACATCAATTGTGCGCTGCGTCGGGTTTTTCGTTTTTTCTCGGTAGAGCGGATTGCGCAGCACTGCCAACTCGCTGTTATAATAAATCACCTGCGTGTTCAGCTCGCCGGTCGCGTTGGCGCCGTCCACGGCAATGCCTCTCACGCCGCCGCTCATCTCGCCAAAGCTTGCCTGACGGATTTTTACGACGCCGGGATCCATCGCCACCGAGGATTTGGCATACAGCGCGCGTTTATCGGCGTTATATTCAAGCATCGTCGCCTTTGCCTCGTTGTCGGCATTGTAGACAGAGAAGGTAATCACCTCGCTGCGGTCGCTGTGATCGATGCTGCCGCAGTAAAAGGCGGTGTAGCTTTGTCCGGCGGAAACCGACATGGTTTCGCCGTCATGATAGGCGTAGCAGGCAAGGAAGTTGACGCTTGGAGAGTAAGTGGTATAGCCCGCGAGGATATCCAGCCGTTCGCTGCCGGTGACCTTCGCGAAGTCCACGCAGTCTACATCGGTGGTTTCTGTCACAAAATCGCCGGATATTTTCCACTCGCCGTCGTTTTCGTACATCACCAGCATATGCAGTCGTGTGGTTTCATCCCTGCCGCGGAAAAACGCGACCGCCTCGGCGGTGCCGTCGCCGTCGAGATCCTGCATAATAATCGCGCTGCGGTAGTTGCCGTTTTTGGGATATTTCAGCGTGTAGCCTCCTCGCGCGGAGCCGGCAATCAGCTGTTCAATTTCCGCTTCGTCGCCCATGGTTTTCGGCGGTCGGAGCGCGTCCTCCAAGTCCAGCTCCAAAAAATTGCAGCCGCTTGCGGACAAAAGCAATGTCGCGCCGAGAACGGCGGCGGCAATTCGGGATTTCATGCGGTCACTCCTTTGGCGAATCGGATGGTTTGACACGGGCAATCAAAAACTTGATGTTGATGCCCTCGTCCGAGAACATTTTCTCATGTTCGGTCATAATATTGCCCTCGAAGCCGCTTTGATGCAGGTCTCGGGTGATGTAGGTAATTTCATAGCCGCTTTCCTCGAAGTACGCCACACTCTCCTCAAAGAGTCCGTCGTCGTCTGTCTTAAAGCGGATTTCCGCGTTTTCGGCAAGAAAGCTTTTGTACATTTTCAGCTTGCGCGGATAGGTCAGGCGGCGTTTTTTGTGTCGTTCCCGCGGCCACGGGTTGCAGAAGTTGATAAATAAACGCTCAATTTTGTCCTCGGGGGTGATAATGCGGTCAAGCTGTTCGACGTTGTAGTTGACCAGCAGCAGGTTGTCGATGTCGTCCTGCGTTTTGCCGTTTTCCTCAAAGAGTCTGACAATCGTGCGTCTGCCGACGCCGAGCATATCAATTTTGATATCGACGGCGATGATGTTCTGCTCCGGATGCCGCAGCGCGTACTGACCGGCAAAGCCGCCCTTGCCGCAGCCGATTTCCAGTACCAGCGGCTGATCGTTTTTGAAGGCGGTGCGCCATTTTCCGGCGTACTCCTGCGGATTTTTGACAAAGAAGTCGCAGACGCTCAGCTCCGGCGCCGCCCATTTTTTCTTTCTGATGCGCATAAGTTCTCCTATAACAGATAATTATCATCTAATTATAGCATTTTGTAACCGATTATGCAATTGTTTTTTTACATAAATTAAAGATAATGCATTTTATCGCTGTATGCTTTCGATTTTGTAAACTCTATATCGGGAAATCGGGATTTCAGGCGTTCTGTCAGCGGAATGATGACAATATCTTCACTTTTGAAGTGACCGGCGTCAATCACGGCGATGCCCATTTCATTGGCGGCGTTGATTTCGTGATGCTTGATTTCACCGGTAATCAGCGCGTCCGCGCCGATTTCCGCGGCGGCAAAGATGTCGGAGCCTCCTGCGCCGCTCGATACAGCGACGGTGCTGACCGTGCCATTGCCCTCGGTATACCGCAGTCCCTCGCAGTCAAGCGCTTCCTTGACGCGCTGCGCCAATACTTTGGAAGAAACCGGAGCGGCAAGCGTGCCGTAAAACAGCGCGTCGCCCACCGGCGCGCGGTGCACCTCGTCAAGACCTGCCGCCTTGCCAAGACAAATATTTACCCCGAAGTCTTCTCCGAGGTCAAGGTTGGTGTGCATACACACCGCCGCGATGCCGTGCTTTGCCAGCAGATAGGGCACCGATTGCGACGACATCCGTTTGAGCGGACGGAAAATCACCGGATGGTGACTGATAATCAGCTCGCAGTCTGTCATTGCCGCTTCGACCACCACTTCGGTGGTAATGTCAAGGGCAAGAAGAACCCTTGAAACGCATAAACGCGCGTCACCCACCAGCAGACCGCAGTTATCAAAATCCATCGCGGTTTCCGTCGGGGCAAAGCGCTCAAATTCATCTAAAATATCCTGTATCGTTGTCATCTTGTTTCTCCCACGCGGTTTGCGAGCGCGTCTGCGATCGCGTCAAACCGGCTGTCACCCTTCGCCTTTTTGCGCAGCCGTTCGATATGGGCATACACAAAACGGCGGTGTGTTTCGTTTTCCTGCGGACGCAGCTCGCCAAGATAGGGGTAGAGCGCGTCATGCGCTGCCGTCTTGCCGGTGTAGGCTGTCAGTATCACGGTGTAGCACTTTTTCGCTGCCGTGCAGCAGTCCTGCCGTAAAACCGAAAAGCCGTTTGCGTCCAGCCATCGCAGCAAATTCTCACTTCTGGTCATGGGCTGTAAAATAAAGTGTTTGTTTTTATCCTGCGTATAGGCGCAGTCACCGATAATCTCCGCAATCAAATCGCCGCCCATGCCGGCAATTACGATGTCGTCCGCTTCATCCTGACGGATTTCACGCAGACCGTTGCTGAGTCGGGTTTCAATTTTGTCAGTCAAGCCTGCCTCTGCCACAGCACGAGCGCCGCTTTCGAGCGGCGCCGGATTGATGTCGGCGGCAATCGCCGAGGGGCAGACGCCGCAACGGCACAGCCACACCGGTAAATACGCGTGGTCTGTGCCGATATCCGCGAGTCGGGCGCCCTTTCTGACAAAGGAAGCGCAGAGGGCGAGCCGGCTGTCGAGCCTGTGCATCACAGAGCGGCGTTGAGCGCCTTGACGAGCGCGTCCGCGTCGGCGCCGTGAACCATGCAGGCTTCCTCGATGGTCTCGCCGCGCGAGGCAGGGCAGCCGAGGCAGTGCATACCGATGCTCAGAAAGAGCTGTGCGGTTTCAGGGTGCTGATCGAGCACATCGCCAATGATGCTGTTCTTGGTAATTTCCATAATGAAAACCTCCGTTTATATAGTTTTATCACAAGGCTGTGTGATGAGCGTATAATGAAATCTTGCGCTAATTTTCCCAGTACTTCCGGTCAAGGCTGCGGTACTGCACCGCCTCAAACACGTGCTCCTGCCGGATGATTTCCGACTCCGCCAAATCCGCGATGGTACGCGCGACCTTCAGCACGCGGTCGTAGGCACGCGCTGTCATGCCGAATTTTTCAAACGCAAAGCGCAGGGTGTCCTCGGCTTCCTTGTCAATGACGCAGAATTTTCGCAGCTGCGCCGGATTGATAGCGGCGTTGCTGAGTGTATCGCTGCCCTCAAAGCGCCTGCGCTGCATCTCACGCGCGGCGTTGACGCGTTTTTTGATGTCCGCAGAGGCTTCCGCGGGCGTATTGGCGCGCAGCTCCTCGAACTGAACGCGCGGCACCTCCAGATGGATGTCAAAGCGGTCGAGCAGCGGCCCCGAAATACGGTTGAG
>JAFUUV010000287.1 GCA_017471345.1 Ruminococcus sp. | reverse complement strand
TGGAGGCTGACGAAGGACGACACCTACGGCGTGGTTTCGCTCATCAGCGAGTTTAAGCACAACCGTTATCGCCTTGACCGCTTCACCACGCTGTTTCTGTATGTTTGCCGGTTGATTTATGAGGAAAACCGCGAGAACGAAAACAGCTATCATGTGGTGAAAACCGACACCGCCTCCGTGGTGGAAAAGATGAAAACGCTCGGCTTGTTAAAGGGCGGAAAAAGCAACCAAAAGGAGCGCCTGGACGCGCAAAGCGCACTGGCGCATTTCAATATTATTCAGAAAATGACAAGTTCTCCGTGGAGCAAGGACGGAAACGAACTTTTAATTCTGCCGTCGATTTTGACGATTATCAGCAACCAGAGTATTAACGCCATGAAAGCGGAGCTTGACGACATGAAGCTTGTGGAGGACAGCAACCATGAAACTGCTAAAGAAACTGCTGCTGATTAACTGGCACTATTTTGCTCACCAGTTGTTGGAGTTTGAACAGCTCAACTATATGACGGGCGTGAACGCGTCGGGAAAGTCGACCATTATCGACGCGCTGCAATTGGTGCTGCTCGGCGACACCGCCGGAAAGTATTTCAATAAATCGGCAAGCGGCAAGAGCGCCAGAACGCTCGACAGCTATCTTTGCGGAGAGCTTAACGACAGCGCCGACGGCGGTTATCACTATCTGCGAAACGGACGTTTTACGAGCTATATAGTGACGGAATGGTATGACGACGTCAAGCGCCGCAGTCTGACCTTCGGCGGCATTTTTGACGTCTATTCGTCGAACGACAAGACAACGCGCTTCTTTAAATATATCGGGCAGATTCCCGATCATCATTTTATCGAGTCGCGTGTGCCGCTGGATATTCCGAAGCTCCGGGATTATTTCAAGCGCGGTGATGTCAAAGAACCCCGTTTCTTTGATTCGGGAAAAGCCTACCGCGATGAAATATACGCGCTTCTGGGCGGCTTGCGCGATAAATTCAGGGATTTGCTGAAAAAGGCGGTTGCCTTCAATCCCGACAACGATATGCAGCGGTTTATTACCGAGTTTATCTGCGATAACGAAAAGAGCATTGATATCGCGCCGATGCAGGAGAATATCCGTAATTACAAAAATCTTGAACGCACCGCCGACGAACTCACACAGAAAAAAGAGGCGCTGGAAAGGATTGCGCAGTGCTTCGAGGATTGCGAGAAAAACCGTCAAAGCGCGGTGCTGTATTCTTATTTGATAGACCGCGCGGCAATTCAATCGCTGGAAGAAAACCTGCGCAGTCTGCGGCAAAAAGAAAAGACCGCGTCCGACAAGCTGCTGAATGTGCAGGAAAACCTCAGAATGGAGTCGGAAAATCTTCAAATCCTGCGGAATCAATATGAGGAACTGCGTTTGCAGCTGCATAATGATGAAACCGAACGGCGGCTGCGTGAAATTGAGGAACGGATGGCGCAGTTGGAGCAGGCAATCAGCCGTGCGCAAAGTGAATACGACAAGGCGCAGGGGCATTTCAACCGTGTGAAACTGCATTTTGACCGCGCCGCCAATGACTTGCTGAGCCGGAAAAGCCGTATGCGTGAAGCGGAAGCGACAACGGAAATCTATCTTGACAGCCTGCTTTCCATCGCGGAACAGCTGCGGCAGGCGTATGACGAATCAGAAAAACAGCGGCAACATGATATGCTCTCCATCGTTCGTTTGCTCTCTGACTTCAAGGAAACCGCCGCCGTGCTGTTTTCCAAATCGGAGGAAAACTTAAAACAGACGGAAGAAGCGCTTCGTTCCCTGTGTACCGAAAAAGAAAGCCTGGAGAAGGGCAGATTCCAATTTCCGCAAAACGCGCTAAATTTGAAGCAGGCGATTCTTTCGCAAATCAAAGCCAATTACGGAGAAACCGCCGAGGTCGTTTTGGTGGCGGAAGCCGCCGAGATTCGCGGCGACCGCTGGCGCAGCGCAATTGAGGGCTACTTAAACACGCAGAAGTTTTACATCATTGTGCCGCCGCAGTATGTGCGGCTGGCTGTCCGCGTGTTCGACCACATCAAGCGCGAGAAAAAGGTCTACGACACCGGCGTTGTCGATACCGAAAAGATACTGAAAAAGCAGCCGCGCGCGGAGAAAAACAGTCTGGCGGAGGAAATCGAAACCGACAATCCTTGCGTCCGCGCGTATCTAAATTATCTGTTGGGCAGGGTGATGAAGTGCGACACACCCGAGCGGATTCGCGATTATCCTGTTTCCATCACCGATGAAGGCTTGCTGTACAAAAACTATGTTGTCCGTGCGCTCAACCCGAAGCTGTGGGCGCATCCGGCAATCGGTCAGAACGCGATTGCCTTGCGGCTGCGTGAAATTGCGTCCGAAATTGCCGCGCAGAAGCAGAGAACCGAAACCTATATCGCCTTAAAAACCGGCGCGAAAGCGTGCAGAGAGATAGAAACCTATTCGCAAAGCGACGCGGAGCGGCTTTTGGATACGGCAAAACAGCTGGCGGACTGTGATTCATTTCGTCAGGAAATCAAGGCTTTAGAGCAGGAACGCTCCGTTTTGGATATGGGCAACCTGATTGTCCTGCGCGAACGGGTGCAGGATAAAAAAGAGGAGATAGAAGCGTCGGAGCGCGAGTGCCGGAGCTTGCAGGAAGTATCCGGCGAGATTCGCGGCGGCTTGTCGGTTCTCCAAAACGAAACCATTCCCAAAGCGGAAAGCGAAATCCGTGAACGCCGTCAGGCTTTATCCCTGTCCTTTGATGCGGATTGGGTGGAAGCAACCGGTGAGCCGCGCTATTTAGCGGAGCTGAGCAAGCGCGGAGGTGCCGGAGAAATCAGCGCCGCCTTTCCGCGTGAAAAAAGCCGCGCGGAAAACGCCGTCACACGTTTCCGTGAGAATCTGGTCAGTCAGCGCACCAAGTTCAATCACGATTACAAGATGGGCTACGACATCAACGCTGATGATAATCAGGAATACGCCGAGGCGCTGCGCGTTATCAACGAAAATACCTTGCCCGATTACTTGACGCGGATTGCCGATACCAAGAAAAAGGCGATGGAGGAATTTCAGGAGGATTTCCTCAGCAAGCTGAGCGAGAAAATCCGCTCTGTCAAACACGATATCAATGAGCTGAACTACGCGATTTCATCCGCGTCCTTCGGTGAGGATACCTACCGCTTCAAGGTCGAGCCGAACAGCAATTATGAGCGGTACTACAAAATGATTACCGATGAAATGCTGATGGGCGGATACACCCTGATGTCCAACCAGTTCAACGAAAAATACCGCGAGGAAATCAGTGAGCTGTTCGCCGTAATGACAGGCGAGGGCAATTCCTCGCTTGACCAGAGCGAATATGAAAAGCGCGTCGCCTTGTTCACCGACTACAGAACTTATCTTACCTTTGACATTGAGGTGATTAACAAGGACGGCGAAAAGCAGCGGTTGTCACGCACCATTGATAAAAAGTCCGGCGGTGAAACGCAAACGCCGTTTTACATCGCGGTGCTTGCGTCCTTCGCGCAGCTCTACCGCATGGGACGGGATAAAAAAGCCAACACCGCGCGGCTGATTATCTTTGACGAGGCGTTCTCCAAAATGGACGGCGAGCGCATCGAAAAGAGCATTATGCTCCTGCGCAAAATCGGCTTTCAGGTCATTCTTTCCACGCCGACCGAAAAAGCAGGCGACATCGCGCCGTGGGTTGACCGTATTTTATTGGTACTACGCAGCGGCAAAACCTCGCAGGTGACGGTGTTCGACAAGGACAGGGTAGGAGAGCTGATTGATGAATGAGCGTTGGAAAAAGGAAATCCTGCACCTTCTACTTGACAAATACGAGCGCACCGCCGCCTACCAAAAAGGAGAGCTGCCCGACAGGCGCGTGATGCTCCGATTTTACGACAGCGGAAAAACGGATTTTTCTGCCTATGATATTGACAATCATTTTGTCCGCGCCGAAATCAACGAAACCGTGATTGCCATGCAGGCGGCGCGCTGGATTGATTTTGAATGGATGCGCGGCGAGGAGTGTCACATTTTACGGCGTGTGTGGCTTGATTTTTCAAATATCGAAGCAGTCTATCAGGCGGCGCAGCGGCAGTCGGCAAAGCAGTCTGCCTTGCTTATCCTTCAAGAATTGGAGCAGGAAATCGCGGCGGTCAGCACTGATTGGATTATCGCCTATTACAGCGAAACCAAAGCGTATATCGAAACAAAAAACCGCTTGGGCAGCCGCCTTCCGGCAGACAAAGCGGAAAGAAACGCATTGTACCAAATGCTGCGCTTTATTGACAGCCATTCCTTTACTTCGCTGACCGAGCGCGTCTTTTCGGAAAAGTGCTTCGGAGATTCCAAATATTTTGAAACGCGCATGAAGTCCGCGCTCCTTACCATCATGCGCAAAACCGTCAGCCGTGAAATGACGGACGCGGAGCTGCTGCAAAGCATCGGCATTTCGCGCTATCCCGAACCGCTGGAGCTGCGCGGCAGCGTTGTCATCAACGGAAACGACATGAGCGTGTTCCAAAGCGGTTTTTGCCTTTATTCCGAAGAGATGGAAACGGCAAACATCACGATTCCCGGCACCGTGACAAAAGTGCTGACAATCGAAAACCGTGCGAATTTCTTTGCGTATCAGCAAGCCGCTGATGAATTGGTCATTTATCACGGCGGTCATTACAGCCCGTCCAAGAAAAAGCTGTTTGAAAAAATCGCCGCCGCCATGCCGAAGAATAGCACGTGGCTTCATTGGGGCGACATCGATCTCGGCGGTTTCCGTATGCTCCTGCGCCTGCGAACGGAGATACTTCCCACCGTTCAGCCCTACCGCATGAACATACCGGAGCTGCAAGCCTACCGCGATTTCACCCAGCCGTTTTCCGGCGATTACGCGGAAAAACTGCAAAAGCTCAGCGAAGAAACGCTTTTGTCCGATTGCAGAGCTTGTATCGACTATATGCTGATGCATAAAATCCGGCTCGAACAGGAAGCCATGCTGACATAATGCAACAAATAAATCGCCCCGGCAGGCGTACAATCATGACGAGGTGATTGCATGAACCGGGACGATTTTTTTAATTTATTATGCGCCAATCAATGGTCAAACGCCGCCTGCATGGGCTACGCCATCAAAGCCTGCAAAGCGCTGAATTATTCCGAAAAGGAAATAAGCGAATTTGTCATTACCCTCAACGCCATGTTTTCCAACTTCACGCCGGAAGAAGCGGAGGAGGAATACAGAAATGATTGATGATGAAACATCTCGCATTTATCTCCGTTACTTTTTCATTGTTTTCAATTTTCTCAAGCCCCAAGAGAAATAGGCGGCGGTAGAACCGAACAGGAACGGATTTTCCCGAAGCGCAACGGCTAATTCCTGAATGGTAAACGGTTGGTAGCCAAATGTACCGATTTCGTCAAACAGGTCTTCTGTTTCGGCTATGATAAGAGCTTCAAAAAATCGGCGTGTGTCTTTATTTCTTCGGTTCAAGATTCGTAAATACTGCGCTGCTTTTTTCAAGTTGCCGAGCTTGTAGTATAATATGGACAGCGGCAGCAAGAACATCGAGCTTTCTTCGTCGTATTTTTTCAGAAGTGCGAGCGCTTTTTCTTCATCCTCAAAATGCGCGTATAAATGCATTAAATGATAGCGGATGCCGAGATTGTCATTCTCGCAAAGGCGCAGCAAATCTTCAGCTTCCGCCATCGCTTTTTTCAGCATATCGCATCTGACAAGTGTGTCGAGATACGCCTCGCGCAGCTCCATATACGGTCTTGTCTCATGGAATCCCCAAAACTCTCCGATGTATTCTTCGCTGAACCAGCCGTCGCGCTCCATTGCGGCGTTCGCCTGCGCAATCAGCTGTTCATATTTTTCCAAAAGGCTCTCCGGCGTTTTGGAGGACAATTCTGCTACCGTACAAGCCACGTTCCAGTTTTCGGGAGCAAGTTCCAGCGCCTTTTTGGCATATTTCAGGGCTTCCTTCGCGCTTGAAGCGTTTTCGGCTAATTCAAGATATTTGTATACCTCATCGTTATCGTCATCGTAATCATCATCATAGTCGTCGGCATCAGCCATACTGCTCAAAACTTCTGCGGGATCAATGTTTCGTTCCTCCATATATTTCAGTAAATACTTTTCGGTATCGCGTTCATTTTGAACAGATTTTTCTTCCAAATATTTGGAAAAATCTATCATCATTTTGTCTATGTCCATTTTGCATTCCTCCTTGCAAGTGATACTCTAAGAGTACCATAAAAGAAAGAAATATAATTCCAATTTGGAATAAAGATGGAGATTGTAGCAAATTTTACTTCTTTTGACAAGTAGTCAATGTTATCAGTAGCGATTCGGAATGATGGCTAAACATGAAATATACTATTCTGAATCAAACTTATATTATTCTGAAAAAGGCTTGTATATTTGTAATTATCAAATCTTTCTGCATTTTTCCGAAACCGTCTTGCAAACTATCGTATCATAAAGTATACTATTCTTGGAAATGTAAAATCATAGTGATGCGGTGGGGATAGAATGGAAAAATTACAGTTTTTGCTGACAAAGGACGGGTTCCGCGTTGACGATATGTTATATGCCGAAAAAGAGACGCGGGCGTTAGCGGGCGACTTCGCGAAGGCGCCGTATGAAGCCTTGTACGAGCTGGCGTTTCGGGAGCGGCCGGAATGCTTTGACGCGGCAGGCGTTTTCTTATTTCAGGTGGCGGAGAGCTTTGTCGAGATGCTGGTCAATACCTCCGGCTTGGAGCTGAGCCGCGAGAAAACGGAGCTTGTGCCGAGGGAAGAAACAATTGAACTATTGCTCGATTCCGTGCCTTTTGTGTTGGGCGCGGAATTTGTGACGCGCACATGGGTGAAGCGGCAGTACCGCAAGCTGTTAGCGGTTTTTGCCAAGCAAATCAAAGGCTATTCCGGAAAGGTATCGCTGTATTTTGCGGAGAAAAACCGGAAGCTTCATGTACCTGAGCGCGTCTTTTTTCATTTGGTGGAGAATCGCGAGGGAGAATTTCCCTTTGCGTTTTTGGCGACCTACGCCACCAAGGGCGACGGCGGACGCGTGCGCCATGTGCCGCTGCAATACGCGCTGACGGAGTACCGCGACGAGCGCTCCAAGTTGCTGGAGCTGCTGTCGTGTCTGAACAAGGCGGCAGAGGTTTCGGCGTTGATTGGCGGCTTTATGGAGAGCGGCGAGCTGTTTCATCCGCTGGGGCTGACGGCGGACGAGGCGTATCAATTCTTAAATGACGTGGCAGCGATAGAGAGCTGCGGCATTCTGTGCCGTATTCCGAATTGGTGGAAGAAGCGCTATAACGCGTTCGCGGTGACGGTGAAGATGGGTGAGGAAAAGCCCTCGCTGCTCGGCTTGGACGCGCTGTTACATATGGCACCGTCGCTTACCGTCGGCGGTATGCCGCTGACGGCGGAGGAAATCCGCGATTTGCTCACCCAAACCGAAGGTCTATCCTTTATCAAGGGCAAGTGGGTGGAGGTCAACCACGAAAAGCTGAAAAGGCTGCTTGCCGAAATGAAGCAGTACGACGGCGATGTCACGCTGCTCGAAGCGCTGCGGTCGGAATTGCATTACGCGTATGACGAAAAGGGCGACGCGCCGGTCGTCACCAACGGAAAGTGGCTGGGCGGCTTGCTGAAAAGTCTGCGCAATCCGCGCAAGCAAAAGAGTATCGGCGTTCCCGACGGCTTCAGCGGCGAGCTGCGTCCGTATCAGGAGGTCGGTTACCAATGGCTGCTGCAAATGAACCGGCTCGGCTTCGGCGCGTGTCTCGCGGACGATATGGGACTCGGCAAAACCGTCCAGATTTTAGCGTTTTTGGAAGCGCTCAGAGCGCAAAAGCCGAACGGTAAGGTACTGCTGATTGTGCCTGCTTCGCTTCTCGGCAACTGGCAAAAGGAAGCCGCGCGGTTCACGCCGGATTTGCCTGTTGAAATCCTGCACGGTGCGCACGCGGTGACGCTCTCTGACAGATTTGTGCAATCCGCCGCGTTTTTGACCGTCACCACCTACCGCATGGCGATGTCGATTGAAGCGCTCGAAGAACCGGTGTGGGATTGTATCATCTTGGACGAAGCGCAGGCGATAAAGAATCCTGCCGCAAAACAGACGCGGCAGATTAAAAAGCTCAAAAGCCGTATGCGCATTGCCATGACCGGCACACCGATAGAAAACGATTTGTCCAACCTCTGGTCGCTGTTCGACTTTCTCAACAAGGGCTTGCTCGGCAGCATGGAGGAATTCCGCAGCTTTTGCCGCGGCTTGGAGCAGAACCCGGAGGGCTATGCTAAGCTGAAAAATATGATAGCGCCGTTTTTGCTGCGGCGCGTTAAAACCGATAAAAAGATTATTTCCGATTTGCCCGACAAGTTAGAGCAGATAGATTATATCACGCTCTCTCCCAAGCAGAAGGTGCTCTACCGCAAGCTGCTTGCCGAAATGAGCGAAAAGGTCGAGAACAGCGACGGTATACAGCGGCGCGGCATTGTGCTTGCCTTGCTGCTGCACCTCAAGCAAATCTGCAACCATCCCGACCAGTATCTCGGCACCGAGGAATACAGTCCGGCGCAGAGCGGCAAGTTTGAGCTGTTAAGGCAGTTAGCGCAGACGATTGCCGAAAAACGCGAACGCGTGCTGGTGTTCACGCAGTTTAGGGAGCTGACCGGTCATTTGGACGATTATCTCGCCGAGGTGTTCGGCAGACGCGGCGGCGTGATTCACGGCGGCGTTCCGGTCAAGGAGCGCAGCGCGATTGTGGAGCGGTTCCAGAGCGATAGCTATGTGCCGTATTTGGTGCTGTCCGTCAAGGCAGGCGGCACCGGTCTGAATCTCACCAAGGCGAACCACGTCATTCATTTTGACCGCTGGTGGAATCCGTCGGTGGAGAATCAGGCGACCGACCGCGCCTTCCGTATCGGTCAGGACAAAAATGTGATGGTGCATAAATTTGTCTGCAAGGGCTCGGTGGAGGAGAAAATCGACGCGCTGATTTCCTCCAAAAAGGAGCTTGCCGAAAATGTAATCGGCTCCGGCGGCGAAAACTGGATTACGGAAATGAGCAACGACGAGCTGATGAAGCTCCTGCGACTGGAGGTGTAAGCATGGCGCGCTATTGGAATGAGATGAATTATCCGCAGCCCACCGAGGAAGAACTGAAAGAAAACGCGAAAAATACGCGCGAAAAAGCGGCGGCAAAAGGAAAGACGCTGCAGCCGGTTGTGATAAAATCCCGTCAAATCGCCAACAGCTGGTGGGGAAAGGCATGGTGCCAAAATTTAGAGCGCTACGCCGACTTTGACACCAGACTGCCGCGCGGCAGGCGCTATGTCCGCACCGGCGCGGTGATAGATTTGCAGATTAAAAAGGGAAAAATCGCGGCGCGTGTGCAAGGCACCCGAAAAACGCCCTACAAAGTGGAAATCCGCATCAGTCCGCTGTCGGAGCAGCGCATTGAGGAAATCACCGGCAAATGCGGCACGCGTGTGGAAACGCTTGACCAACTGGTGAACGGCGACTTTCCCAAGGAATTAAAGGAAGTCTTTTTGGACGAAGGCGGCTTGTTCCCCAAGCCGCGCGAAATCTCCTTTTCCTGCTCCTGCCCCGACTGGGCGGTGATGTGCAAGCACGTCGCTGCGAGTCTTTACGGCGTAGGCGCAAGGTTAGACGAGGAACCGCTGCTGTTCTTTTCACTGCGCGGCATCGACACCGACAGATTTGTGGACGTCGTGATTTCGAGCCGCATAGAAAGTATGCTCGCGAATGTCGATAAGCCGAGCGGCAGGATTTTGAAGGACACGCGAATGGAAGATTTATTTGGTGTGTGACAGGAGGAAATACTATGTATCAGCTTGAGGAAAAGGATTGGAAGCTGTTCCGCAAAAAGTTGCCCGTTTGGCAGGAGGCGTATATGGAGCGGCTGATTAAGGAATACACCGAATTGCTCAACGGCGATGAAGCGGCGTCCGAAAAATTCTGGACGCTCGACAAGCGTATGCGCGCGGACAGACAGCGCTTAGGCGTTCGTGTCGATGAGCTAAGCCGCTCAAAACTGCAAAATATTCTGACAGGACTGATCATCGAAAACGTCATTTCAGAGGACGATTTGCACGATTTCAGCGAGGAGCTTCGGGAATCCACACACCTGTGGATGCAGATATTTCACAGAAACCTTGAAGGATAAAAGAAACAGGCTCGGTTAAAATTGTCGAGCCTGTTTCTTATACCAATCTTCATTAAAAAGTAGACTTTCTACTTTTTAATAGCGCCGTAGGCGCGTCAAGATTGTATAAGACGGCAATTGCGCTTTTGCGCAATTGGAAAACGCGCCAAGCGTTTTCTCTCTGATAGAAAGTTGTCT
>JAFUUV010000286.1 GCA_017471345.1 Ruminococcus sp. | reverse complement strand
GAAATCATCCAATTCCTGACCGAGGACGTCATTACGACAATCAGTATCGACTATGAAGATGACGAACTTCCGTTTGTACCGCATAATCAGTAATTAAATAAATAACCTTTCGTAATCCCGGCGGCAGCTAAGCTTACCGCCGGGATTATTTTTGCATTAGCACCACTCAAAATTTGCACCGCATGAAACAAAGAAAACGCTGTTTTCTGTCGTGCTGAAAATGCTGACCGTGGTTTTATACAACTTCACCAAGAAAAACGAAAATGCTGCACTCAGTGGATTTGCCGAGTGCAGCATTTTTAAGGATTAATAATAAATGATTATGGCTGAAAATCGTTTTGCTGTTCGATTAGTTGATGATTAACGAAGGGAATAAATCAGTTTTAAGATTTATAAGCAGACATTCCAAAAACCAAAAAAATAGAATGAGGTTAACCGAGAAAAGTTGAGCCTTTACTACGATACAAAAGACAAGCCAGACGTGCCGATTGAGAAGAACCCGGAGCTGCGTTCGCTGAAAAATATGCTTATTAGAACAGCTTTAGGTATAAACTATTACGCGCCAGTTGCGGTTAATACCGCGCGTATCGATTTCCTTTTCTCCATGTTGGCAAAGCAAATTGTCAACAGCGCAGGCAAAAGATTGGACAATCTAAACAAGATGATGCCGAAGTCTGACAGCAAAGAGCGAGATAAAATCCGCGCGAAAAAGCTGGCTCACGGTCAGAAAGAAAGCGCAGACGGCAACGGTATTGATGATGAGGTCTATGATAGTCAAGCCGCAGAAGGTATTCTTACAATGCTTGATTATTTGATTTCGCTCAGTAATCAGGAGAGCGAACAGGATAACGAAGAAAAGAACACGCAAACAGCTGACGATTTCAACTTCGACTCCGCATATGCTGAATACATGAACGATGAAGATGATGGCTATGATGACGACCTTGATGACGAAGATGAGGAGGAACACTTCGGACTTTCTATGTGAACAGCGAGATTCGCACCCTGTTTCGCCGTATTTCGCCCTGTGTGCGATTTGTTGGAGAAAGGCGAGAAAGTATCCGTCAGAAGTGTTCACGCCGTTTTTTGAGCGTTTGTCACGATTTTTGGACAGCACACCACTTTGAGAGGATTAAGAGCACATTCGTATTTGCCCATTAAGCACCCCTTTTGCTATACACGTCAGTGTATAGTAAAAACAAGGCAACAGCACCGTTCAAAATTTGCGCCGCTAATCAAAGATAACCCGAAAATATTCCGGACTTTTTCTATGGTATCCTGTTGTGCTTGAAAACGAGCTGCCAACATGGATACAATCAGAGAACTGTTCTACGGCAACATACACCCATTTGAGCGCGACGTTCCTAAAGACAGCGAGGGTGACAATCTAAATCAGCTTATCATCAGGCATACCGTAACGCTCAAAGCGACGCTGAACGAGCAGGAGTTGCAGACTGTAGAAAAACTAAAAGACGCTTTGACAGAGCAAAGCAGCTTGTGTGAATGCGAGGGCTTTATCAACGGCTTTCGGTTAGGCGTCAGGCTGATGGCGGAATCGCTTTACTGCAGAGAATGACAAATTGCCCGGTTATAAACACGAATGAAAATACCGGGCTCCTTTTCAATGTTTCAAAAATCACATCGAAGTTTTTTCATCAAGAGTGACATTGTAATTAAAGATATCGGTAATAGTTCTATATCTACAGTTTTATGTTGATTTTCTCTAACTTGTTTGCTATAATAAAATTGGAAAACTATGTTACCATAATGAGTATCAATGATAACACTTTAGAACTAGGTCAGGTCTGTGCAGAAAAAGCTACACCTTCTATACATACACCATCATTTATTCAAGCAGACACACTATTTACATTTACTTCTCAGCTTGATTTTTTAATTCCATATATAAGATAATATGAAGTGACCCCTGACTTGCAAAACGTGGATTTATCTGTCATACTAAAAGTGTAAAAAACAAGTATGATAACCACATACAAGGAGGAGTCACCATGACAAGTATAACATATGTTGGACTGGATGTCCATAACACAAATTACACAGCAGCATGCTATCGTTTTGAAACCGACAACACCTTTGCTGTCGCCGAACTTAAGCCCAAGGCGGACGAGATTGAAAAGTATCTTAAAAAGGTAAAAAAGAACTTGGGAGAGGACTGTGAATTTCTGTGCGGTTACGAAGCCGGTTGTCTGGGATACAGCCTTTATCATGAGCTGACAGCAAAAGGAATCAAGTGCGTCATCATGGCGCCCAGCACTATTGAATCCGCGCCTGTAAACAAAATCAAGACCGACAAGCGCGACGCGAAAAAACTCGCCAGATGTCTTGCTACAGGCGGTTATAAAGCTGTTTATGTTCCGACTGATGAAGATAATGCAGTCAAAGAGTATATTCGAATCCGCGAGACTGTTTTCCTTCAGCTCATTTCACGTGCCTTTGATATTTCTTACAATTTTATCATTACACTTTTAGTGACTTTGATGTATTGACAAAAGTCACTTCATAACAGAGGTTTCCTTTAATAAAAGGGTTTAATAATTATGAAAAGTATGGTATAATGCATACGGCTGTGAAGCGATGACAAGGAAGTATATATATGAAAATTCTCTTTACCTTATGTTGAGATATTAGTCTGAAACATTTTACTCTGTTTGCAAGGAGAAAAAGCAATGAATGTTTATGATTTTGACGGAACGATTTACTATACAGATTGCACGATTGACTTTGGAATCTGGTGTATGCTTCGTCATCCAAAGCTGTTGTTTACCTATTTCCCAAAGGCGATCAAGTACCTGATTCAATACAAAAGAGGCAAGGTTCCCAACTGCCTGATGCAGCGCAAGGTTTTCAGCTACCTGACGATGATTGATGATTTTGATGTGCAGATTAAACGGTACTGGGATAAAAATGAAAAGAAAATATCGGCGTGGTATCTTGCACAGAAAAAGCCCGACGACCTTATTATCAGCGCTTCACCGCTGTGTATTATCGAGCCGATTGCCAAGCGGCTTGGCGTGCGCTGTATCGCGTCGGAATATGATCTTGAGTTCGGTGTATTTACAAATAACCTGATGTACGCAAAGGAAAAAGCAAGGTATATGATTGACCACGACTTTCCGAAAATTGATAACTTTTACTCCGATTCACTTGCCGATACGCCGCTTGCCTTGTGTTCCGAAAAAGCCTATCTTGTAACCAATCACGCTACCACACTGACAGACTGGCCTGATCTCGACGAGGAAACCATGAAAAAGGTGAAAAAGAAAATAAACACCGGTTGGAAGATTCATCTCAGAGAGGAGTAAGTGATGTATGTTATTATATATGATTTCGGCACCAGCAGCTTAAAAACCTGTCTGTTTTATATTGACGCTGAAATCCGGCTTATTGCAAGCGCTGCCGCGTCCTATCATCTGTATATTCTTGAAAACGGCGGCTCTGAACAGGACACGGAGGAATGGTGGCAGGCTGTGTGTCAAACGACAAAGGAGCTGTTTGAACAGACAGATGTAACGCCTTCGGAGGTATCGGGACTGGCTTTCTGCGCACAGATGCAGGGCGTTGTGCTGGTTGATGAAAACGGAAAAGCGCTTCGACGTCCGATGAGCTATATGGATCAGCGCGGCGTGAATGAGTTTAAGGCGTGTATGGGAAAGGGACTCATTAAGGTGTCCGGCTGCAGTTTGTATAAGCTGCTCAGAAACCTGCGCGTCAATTATGCCGGCTCCACCAGCGTCAAGGATCCTGTCTGGAAATACAAGTGGGTGGAGAATCATGAACCGGAGGTTTTTTCAAAGGTCTGTAAATGGCTTGACGTAAACGACTATCTTGTATCGCGCTGTACCGGTAAAATCATCCGGACGGCGGACTCCGCTTTTTCTACCTTTCTGTATGACACGCGCAAGGGCAGGGAAGGCTGGAACAAGGGTCTTGTCAAGATGTACAAGGTCAAGCCCGAGCATCTTGCGACGATTATCAACTGTACGGATCAGGTCGGCGGACTGACGGAAAAAGCCGCCGCCGATCTGGGGCTGAAAGCAGGAACGCCTGTTTTCGGAGGCGGCGGAGATACCACATTTGTGAACATCGGCGCAGGCTGCACCAAGCCGGGCGACACGCATATTTATGTCGGCACATCCGGCTGGGTATCGACGTTCCTTGACTGTCAGACGGTGGATATTAATGCAATGATAACCGGCGTGCTGTCCGCAAAGCACGGATACTTCAATTATTACGCCGAGCTGGAAACAGCCGGAAAGTGCTTTGAATGGGTAATGCATCACCTTGCGCTGGATGAAATAGATATCTATATCAGGAAGTCAAAGGTGACGGATAGCGTCGAAAACAAATTCAAAAGCCTTTACGACTACCTTTCTTCCGAGGTCAGCAAGGTTCCGGCAGGCGCGAACGGCGTTATTTTTACGCCGTGGCTTCACGGCAACCGCTGTCCGTTTGAGGATTCCAAGGCGGCGGGTATGTTTTTTAACATCAAGCTTGAAACAGGAAAGCGGGAACTCATACGCGCGGTTCTGGAGGGTATTTGCTATCATCTGCGGTGGCTGCTCGAATGTGAAGCGAAAAAGGTAAAAACCTCTGATACCATACGTTTTGTCGGCGGCGGCTCCCTGTCGCCCGTTACCTGCCAAATGTTGGCGGATATTACCTGCCGCACGATTGAAACCGTCGGCAACGCGCAGGAGGTCGGCGCGATCGGCACCGCTCTGGTGGTTGCGGCCGGCATCAAAAAGACGGATGTGCTCGAGCTCTCTCAACAGCTGATTCAGCCAAACCGCTCCTATCATCCGAATCCTGCAAACAAAGAGGTGTATGAGCGCAATTACCGCGTTTTCAAAAAGCTATACAAGTCGAATGCTGCCGGCTTTAAGGACTTGAACACCTGAACACGGAGGGACGTCAATTTGAAAAATCGGAAGGAAATATCCCGTGGGATTAAATTCGCGCTTTTCTCGGTTTCCGCCGGGGTGATTGAGTTTGCCGCGTTTGCGCTGCTTGACGGCTTTACGCCATGGCCTTACTGGCCGAAATATCTGATTGCGCTTGTCCTGTCTGTTCTTTGGAATTTTACATTAAACAGACGGTTCACATTCCGTTCCGCCGGAAACGTGCCGGTTGCCATGCTGAAGGTTGCGCTCTTTTACGCGGTGTTCACGCCGCTCT
>JAFUUV010000285.1 GCA_017471345.1 Ruminococcus sp. | reverse complement strand
TGCTTTTTCACAAATCAAAAAACAAAAAAAATAAACGTAAAAAGTGATTAGATATTAGTATAAAGTATAATAACACTATATCCATGAAAATAAAAACGCTTTGGTCATTTTTGACCGAAGCGTTTTTTAATTGCAAAAGCTCTATAGCGTTTTTTAATTGCAAAAAGCTCTATAATGATCCGCAATAAACCCACATAAGAAAACACCTCAATGAGCCGAACAGTTCATTGAGGTGTTCTTTTTTGAGAAAAGCGAAGAGCGACGAGACGTGATTGCGCCGACGTCGCCGTAACAAATCAATTCCCTATGGGAAAGGTAAAGGAAGTCGTCGAGTACGACTTCCCTGAGCCAGAGCCCGAGTATCAATTCCCTATGGGAAAGGTAAAGTCGAACACGGTGGTGTTCGTTATTTTGGAACATGGTAGTATCAATTCCCTATGGGAAAGGTAAAGAACAACATTTTGTGTTGCATTTTAAGTATACACCATAAATATAGATTTGTCAACTGAATTTTTGAGTTTTTTTTCATTGTATAATTAGATAAGGTTAGTCACAAATTTGATTATAACCGGCGTAAGCGCCAAAACCGCCTGTCATTTCGCGATTCAAAACATGGGTTAGCTAAATATTTTATTGTTTCGTCAATTTGCCGAGCTATAACCGATAAAAAATGACGTCCCACATATAGAGACGTCAGAAAATTTGTTATATAACCGGATTTAGTTTTTTCAGCTTTTCCTGAAAATTCTTAAAACCGGTTTCTGCAAGATTGTCGATCACAGTGATTCCCATATCATTTGCGCGGTTGCGAATCGCGGGAAGGGTCTTTGCGCTTGTTACGATCACCTTGCGCGAGTATTTGCCGCAGTAATGGTTTGCTACTGTTTCAAGCTCATATAAATATTCTTTTACTATGTTTGTATTTTTGCAGCTTATTACTATCGGAATACAGCCTGCTGTGGCTATGACGTCTATTTCATTTGTTGTTTCGTCATTGCTTTTGTTCTTTTCCGTATCCCAGTCAAGGTAAACTCCCGTGACAACATCATGAAAGCATCCGCATCTGTCTACTGCGGCGTATGTATACATCTCCAAAAGGTTCCCTGCCTTTTTGAACACATTGCTTATACTGTCGGGAATAAACAGCTCATATGTTATTTCTTCGGCGCCTGTATTATTTTCACCGGACTTTTTATGTGCGTGCTTTACGAATCCGTATCCCTTCAAACGGTTTATTACAGTGTCATGGCACTCATGATCGGCATTAAGGACAGTATCGGTGATCTTTACGACATTTTTTCCGTTTATCTTTTTAGAGGGATGCATTATTCTTGCGCTTTGAATAAACCTGTTCCACTGTACAGGAGCCCGGCTTGCGAGCTTCCACAGTCTTTCAAGAATTTTCAGATCGGCGTCGCTTATTGTGTGGCGGATAAGACTGTCGGGTTCTTTGATCACGGAGGCGTTGTGGATTTTGATGACTTCTTCGACCTTTAGCTTCGGAAGTGTGATCTTGCGGCTTTTTTCTTCGCTGCTGGAATGGCAGAGCTGTTTGTTTATATCGTAGATCCTGATTTCGTTTTCCTGCGGTAAATAAGCCGCGTATTGTCCGGCGACCGCGATAAAGAAATTTGAACCGCCGGTGGTGTCAAACACATATTGCGTGTTTTCCGTCGGGAGCTGATTGAACGCCGAGATCACTGACGAATAATTAAACGGCTCTATCATCCTGAACTCAACGCTCATTTTCTTACTTTGTTCAAGGAACATTTTCAGATATTTGCTTGATTCTTTTACAATTTCCTAAAATTATATGTTGTCAATTGTTTGCGATACCGAACACCGGAGGAGATAATAAGACTCATAAAAAGCGTAAAAATGCGACGCATAAACAAAGGAAACGCAATCTTGAGGAACGTGATTTTTCGGGTAAAATAGAGATATAGAACAAGTATAGGAGGTAGCTTGTATTTGTACAAAAAATGAGGCGATGATCATATTGCAAGAGGTATATGAAGGTTGCCGAGCGATTTTCGGAAATATAAAAGAAGCGTACCTCTATGGTTCATATGCCAGAGGTGATTATCACGAGGAGTCGGATGTTGACGTTCATTTGACTGTTGAACAGCCGCAATCTGTCATCTCACGTCACCGACCTGACATTGCAAACCTATCAAGCGATTTGAGCTTGGAACACGATATAACGGTTTCAATTAGCGTGAAGCCTGCAGAGCAGTTTGAAAGATTAAACCAGGTTCTGCCGTTTTATCAGAATGTCGTGAGAGAAGGTATTAGATATGAAAGCTGAAGATTGAAAATTAATTGGCGCATTGTAAAATGAAGATGCAACAATAAAAAAAGAGTCCACAGGGACGATTCTGTAGTAGAATTGAGTTTACGGAACCAATTCGAAAGGAATCATCACTATGGACAATTCCAATTGTAGCACGGAACACAAGAAATATCAACACCTGACATCGGAAGAACGACACATAATCGAAGTGCGCTTCAACGAGGATAAATGGTCGATTTATAGAAATCGCGAAAAGTCTGGGCAGGCCGTACAACACCATCAAAAATGAGGTTAGACGTGGTACGG
>JAFUUV010000284.1 GCA_017471345.1 Ruminococcus sp. | reverse complement strand
TATGCAAAAAGCCTTTGATTTAGGCGCTACCATCAATTTGGATGACTATACTCACGTCGCCTTTCTCAAGGATCTTTGCGGTATTCCCAAAACCATTTCCTGCCGCTATAACCCCGGCGGTGTGTTCCGTATGGCGGACAGTGAGGATAAGGTGCAGGTAATGGATACGCCCGGTGATTCCAAATACGGCATGACCGAGGAACAGATGGAACAGGCGTTTCTGGAGTTGAAGGAAGCCGGCGCCACCGAATTCGGCATCCACGCTTTTCTTGCGTCTAACACGGTTTCTAACGGTTATTATCCTGAGCTTGCCGGAATTCTCTTTGAATTAGCAGTGCGGCTTCACAAAAAAACCGGTGTGCATATCAAATTTATCAATCTTTCCGGCGGCGTCGGTGTGGATTACAGACCGGAAGAGCCGAAAAATGATATTGCCGTCATCGGTGAGGGCGTCCGCAAAAAATTCGAGGAAATCCTTGTGCCGCAGGGAATGGGCGATATCGCTATCTATACCGAACTGGGCAGATTTATGCTTGCGCCTTATGGCGCGCTGATCGCGACAGCGATTCACGAGAAGCATATTTACAAGGAATATATCGGTCTGGATGCTTGCGCGGCAAATTTGATGCGTCCCGCCATGTACGGTTCCTATCACCATATTACCGTACTCGGCAAGGAAAATGCGCCGTGTGACCATAAATATGACGTGACAGGCGGATTGTGTGAGAACAATGATAAATTTGCTGTAGACAGAATGTTGCCCAAAATTGATATCGGCGATATTCTCTACATCCACGACACCGGCGCTCACGGCTTTTCCATGGGATATAATTACAACGGAAAGCTTCGCTCCGCTGAGGTACTGCTCCGCGAGGATGGCAGCTATCAACTGATTCGCCGAGCGGAATAGCCCAATGACTACTTCGCCACCTTTGATTTCTCTGAATTCAAAAGCTTAACAGAATAAAAAACTCCCTTCGTATTCGCTCAAGATACGAAGGGAGTTTTTTTACCATAAGCGCGAGACATTGGCGATGACCGCGCAAAATAATACGCCGAGAAGCATGGGCAGCAGCATGGAAAGGAACGTCCATTTCAAGCTGCCTGTTTCTTTTTTGATGGTCAGGCAGATAGTAGAACAGGGAAAATGCAGGACAGTCATCACCAACATACAAATCGCTGTCGTGACTGTCCAACCATTTGCCGTGAACAACTCCAGCAGTTCGCTGTAACCGGTATAATCGCACAAAGTACCGCTTGCCATATACGACATAATGATAATCGGAATCACCGTTTCGTTGGCAGGAAAGCCAAGAATAAACGCCATGATAATCACGCCATCCAAGCCGAGAAAACGTCCAAAGGGGTCAAGAAAATCCGTACAGTACCACAGCAAAGAATAACCATTCAAGTGAATATTCGCCATCAGCCAGATGACCGCGCCTGCCGGTGCCGCGACGACTACCGCTCTGCCTAAGACAAACAGCGTTCTGTCGAGTAATGAACGCACGATGGTTTTGCCGATTTGCGGCCGACGATAGGGTGGAAGCTCCAAAACAAAGCCGGAGGGTTCTCCTCGTGCAATCGTCAAGGATAACAGTTTTGATACTCCAAACGTCAGGAGGACACAAAGCGTCATCATCAGCACCAACAACAGCGCAATCTCCACGGAACGAAGGATGCCAAAGGTTCTGCCGGTAAAATACATCATGGTCAGTGCTATTAGTATGGGAAATCTGCCGTTACATGGCATGATGCTGTTTGTTACAATGGCAATCAATCGTTCCTGAGGATGTTCAATAATCCGACATCCTGTGACGCCGCAGGCATTACACCCGATGCCCATCGCCATGCTTGGTTTGACAAAGCGTTTTTTGTGCCTGAAAAAAGGTCTTTTTGTCAACAATGGGCTCGTGCGTATTTTCTACACGAATCCAGTCACTCGACGGATTCAGACGGCTGCTTTTTAACCGAAAAGACAGCCGTGTTGTTTTATGCTGCACGATATTGCCGATATAAATCTCATTACGCAGGATTTTGCGAACCGTAGAGGAGGTCCAGCAGTACGTCCGGCATTTTGTGTAGTGACGGATATCTAATTGATATTTTTGACAGCGATACGCGAGAGGGCAGGGGATATGTGCTTCATTGAGAAAATCTGCGATGATGCGTGTGTTACAACCGTTGGAAGCCATACAAAAAATCGCTCTGATGACTTCCTCTACCTCTCGGTCTATAACTAATCGCCTTTTTTCATCCTCGCTTTTCTCATAACCATACGGCGCAAAGCTGCCGATATAGACGCCGTCCCGCATCC
>JAFUUV010000283.1 GCA_017471345.1 Ruminococcus sp. | reverse complement strand
GACAACTTTCTATCAGAGAGAAAACGCTTGGCGCGTTTTCCAATTGCGCAAAAGCGCAATTGCCGTCTTATACAATCTTGACGCGCCTACGGCGCTATTAAAAAGTAGAAGGTCTACTTTTTAATGAAGATTGGTATAAAACCTATATCATGCGGTATAGCCTAAAGGAAGAAAGCCATGACTGACTTAAATAAAAAAATCGTAAATTTGGTGCCATATGAGCCAATCAGCGGCACCTACGCTGTGCGCCTTGACGCCAACGAATGTCCTGACAACCTGCCGGAGGACATAATAGCGGAGATTCATCAGGAAATTGACCGCCTTGCCTTCAACCGCTATCCCGATCCGATGGCGACGGCAGTTGTTAATTCTTTTGCAGAATATTACAATATCAATCCGATGTTTGTCACGGCAGGCAACGGGTCGGATGAACTGATTTTTCTGATAGAATCCGCTTTTCTTGAAAAGGGCGATAAAATGCTGGTGGTCTCGCCCGATTTTTCGATGTACCGTTTCTATTCTTCCATCTGCGAGGTGGAGTGCGATTCCTTCTTCAAGGACGAGAATCTTGACCTTGATGTGGACGCGCTGATTGAAAAGGTCAACGCCGAGCAGATCAAGCTGTTGCTCTTTTCCAATCCCTGCAACCCTACCGGCAGAGGCATCACCGCTGTGCAGGCACGCCGTCTGGTCAGCTCTGTCAGCGCGTTTGTGGTTCTTGACGAAGCGTATATGGACTTCTGGGATCAGTCATTGCTTGCCGAAGCGGAGCAATATGACAATCTCATCATTTTCCGCACTGCGTCCAAGGCGGTGGGTTCCGCGGCGCTGCGTCTCGGCTTTGCCGTAGCGAATGAAACCATTTCCCGTGCCATCAAAGCGGTCAAATCGCCCTACAATGTCAACAGCTTTTCGCAGGCGGCAGGCGCGGTTATCTACCGCCACAAAGAATATCTGCAAAATCGTCAAAAAACGATTGTCAAAAATAAAGAAACCTTGTATAATAGTTTATCGGAGCTGAGCAGCTTGCGGTCGGATTTCAAGGTGTATGAAAGCGTGGCAAATTTTGTCTTTATCAAAACCGCCGCTGCTGCCGACATCTTTGACTATCTCAAATCGAAATCCATTGTAATTCGTCTGATGGGGGAGTACCTGCGCATCACGGCAGGTACCGCGAATGAGGTAAATCTGGTTGTTAATTCGATAAAAGAATATTTTGAGGTGAAAGCATGAGAACCGCGACGGTTAACCGAAAAACCAAAGAAACCGATATTTCCCTGACGCTCTGTCTCGACGGCGGAGACGTCAGCATCGACACCGGCATCGGCTTTTTCGACCATATGCTGAATTCCTTCGCCACCCACGGCGGCTTTGGACTGACCGTCAAGGTTGTCGGGGATTTGCAGGTGGACGAGCACCATTCGGTGGAGGATACCGGTATTGTCTTGGGCAAGGCGTTTGCCGAAGCGCTTGGCGACAAAAGCTCCATTGCGCGTTTTGGCAGCTTTTATGTTCCGATGGATGAGGCGCTTGCCTTTGCGTCGGTCGATATCAGCGGCAGACCGTTTCTGGTCTTTGACGCCGATTTTCCGCAGGCACGATGTGGTGGCTATGATTGCGCCATGACGGTGGAGTTTATGCGTGCGCTCGCCTTCAACGCCGGCGTCACGCTTCATCTCAAGTCGCTTTATGGAGACAATTCCCATCATATCACCGAAGCGCTCTATAAGGCGGCAGCTCACGCGCTGCGGTTAGCGGTTACGCAAAACGCTTCGGGAAAACCGCTTTCGACAAAGGGAGTGTTGTAATGTATATTTTACCTGCTATTGATATCTATCAGGGCAGCGCGGTGCGCCTGTACAAGGGCGATTACACCACAGCGAATCAGGTGGCGGCTTCTCCGTATGAAGCGGCGCGGCAGTTTGCCGCGGCAGGCGCGACCATGATGCATATGGTAGACCTTGATGGTGCCAAGGATGCCAAGCTTGTCAATGCCGAATTAATTGCCGACGTTGCCCGGAATTCCGGTCTCTCGGTAGAGGTTGGCGGCGGTATTCGTGACATGAAGGCGGTCGAGTACTACCTTTCGCACGGTATCAGCCGCGTCATTCTCGGCTCCGCTGCGGTCAAAAATCAACAGTTAGTAATCGACGCGGTGAAGGAATACGGCGATAAAATCATCGTCGGTATTGACGCCAAGGACGGCATGGTGCGCGCGGAGGGATGGCTTGATAACAGCGAGATTGATTATATCGAGCTTGCAAAGCGCATGGAGGACGTCGGCGTCCCCACGATTGTCTTTACCGACATTGATCAGGACGGCACCCTTGCCGGTCCCAATCTCCGGCAGTTGGATGAGCTGGTGCACCACGTTGGCTGTAACATTATCGCAAGCGGCGGCGTGGCTGTCCTCAAGGACATTCTCAATCTCGCCGAGCTTAACGTATACGGCGCGATTTGCGGCAAGGCGATTTACAGCGGTACGCTCGATTTGAAGCAGGCGATAGAAATGACGAGGAAATTATGATGGATTTAGATCAGTATTTTGCAAAGTCCGACTTAATCCCTGCCATTGTGCAGGAAAAATCCACCGGCGAGGTGCTGATGCTCGCTTATATGAACCGTGAGAGTTTGCAATTGACGCTCGAAACCGGCTTTACCTGGTTCTGGTCACGGAGCCGGCAAGAGCTGTGGAATAAAGGCGCAACCTCCGGTCATCTGCAAAAGGTGCTGGAGCTGTACGCCGACTGCGACGACGACACGCTGTTAGTGATTGTTGAGCAAACCGGCGCGGCGTGCCACACCGGTCATCACAGCTGTTTTTTCAAAAAATTAATGTAAGAGGTAACCCCATGAATGACAAAGAAATATTGACCGCGCTGTACGCGACGGTTGAAAACAGACGCGATCATCCGCAGGAAGGCTCCTACACCTGCTACCTGCTGGACAAGGGACTGGATAAAATTCTCAAAAAGGTCGGCGAGGAATGCAGCGAAACCATTATCGCGGCAAAGAACGGCGACAACAGCGAGACGGTGTACGAAATTGCCGATTTAATCTACCACCTGACCGTGATGATGGTACAGCAGGGAATACCGCTGTAGGATGTGCTTGCCGAGCTGGACAAGCGCAGCGAAAAAACCGGCAACCTCAAAACCTTCCATCAGGTCGATAAAAACTCCTGACGACAGCTTTTTGGGAAAAACAAAAGCCCTATGACTCAGTCATAGGGCTGCTTAGATTCTGAGGTTATCAGCAAACTCTGCTCAGTGTATAGGGCAGAAGAGCGCTTTTCAGACTTTCCGAAGGCTCTGTTTCCAGCAACAGCTCAATCGGCTTGTGGACGTCAAGTGTCAGAACGCCAATCAGTGAATGTGCGTCAACCGTGTAGTCACCGTTGCGAATCATCATCCGATTCTGGTATTGTGTCAGAATTTCAAAAATCTCCATCAAACCGTTCTTATTGACAGCGGAAATAGCCAGTGAATACATGATTGCACCTCATAATTATCATTTTGTAACTTTTTTGTTTTGTTTCCATCACTATTCTATCACTAAAACGGCAAATAATCAATTAAAAATTACAAAGTTTTACAAAATCAACATTTTCCATAAAAAGGAATCCACGTATGATGAATTTTAATATACTAACGCTCGGCTGCAAGGTGAACCAATATGAGTCGCAGGCGATGCGTGAAAATCTGATGCGGCACGGCTACTTGCCGTCATCCGACAGGGACCATGCTGATATCACAATCATCAACAGCTGTACCGTCACCGCGGTCAGCGACGCCAAAAACCGCAAGCTGCTGCACCGTGTCCGCCGTGCCAATCCGGAGGGTATCATCATCCTCACGGGCTGTATGCCGCAGGCGTTTCCAGAGGAAGCGCGGCAGCTCAGTGAGTGTGATATCATTCTCGGCAACAAGGAACGCGCGCAGTTGATTGACGCGCTCGAAGGTTATCTGACGACGCACAGCCGGATGGTGGATATTCCGGCGCATTTCAATCAAAACGCGGTTTTTGAGCCGATGACGGTTTCCTCCTTCAACGAGCACACGCGTGCCTTTATCAAGATAGAGGATGGCTGCAACCGCTTTTGTTCGTACTGTATTATTCCATACGCACGCGGCCGTGTCCGTTCCAAGTCCCCAAAAGCCCTTCGCGCGGAGTTAGAGCAGCTTGCGCTCAACGGCTACCGCGAAGTGGTGCTTGTCGGCATCAATTTGTCCGCCTATGGACAGGGAGAAGATTTTGACCTTGCCGACGCGGTGGAAATTGCCTGTTCGGTAGAGGGCATCTCCCGTGTGCGTTTGGGATCGCTGGAGCCGGAGCAGATGACGGAGCCGCTCGTTCGGCGGTTGGCGGCGCAGGAAAAGTTCTGTCCGCAGTTTCATCTTTCCCTGCAAAGCGGCTGCGACGCTACCTTGAAAGCGATGAACCGTCACTATGACAGCGCGGAGTACGCCGAGATTGTCCGCCGTCTGCGCGCCGCCTTTGACAATGCCGCGATGACCACCGATGTGATGGTCGGCTTTGCCGGCGAAACCGAAAAGGACTTTCAGGCGTCTATGGAATTTGTCAAGTCCATCGGCTTCGCGAAGGTGCACGTTTTCCCGTATTCGCAGCGCAAGGGTACCAAGGCGGCGGACGCGCCCCAACAGGTGGCGCCTGCCGAAAAGGAGCGCCGTGCCGCCTTGATGGGTGAGCTGACGGAAGGTGACCGCCGGACATTTTTGACCTCTCAGGTTGGCTTGACGGAGGGAGTGCTCTTTGAGCGTCTCCGCCACGGGTATCTTGAGGGTTACACCAAAAATTACACGCCGGTTCATGTGCTTTCCGATGACGCCGCGCTATGCGGGGAAATTCACATGGTGCGCCTGACCGCTGTCGGCGATGACTGCTGTATCGGTGAATTAGTCAAAGGCGTCGGTTAACGCCTTGATTTCCGTTTGTTTTTCCTCATCCTCCAGGGCGGAGAAACTGTACAGCATCATGCCGTCACATTTTTGATTCTTTTTTAGAATATTATATTCTTCCGATAACAGTGTATCCCCATACTCCCAAGTGCCCTCGTCCGCGTCAGTTGCCGCCTTATAACCGGCAAGCCCTCCATAGAGCTTCACACCGTCGGCAAGCTCTAAATCCGTCCAATCCGTCAGCGCCTGTTCAAACGGCAGCTGCGGATGCTCCGGACTGAAATACAGCTGCGGACAAATATAATCCGCAAAGCCTTTGGCGCAGCACCAGCTCACCACGTCGGCGGCAAGGGCTTCGTTGTTGCTGAGATGTCCCTGCGGAGAGATGCCAAACATGATGTCTTTTTCGCAGTGGTGAATCAATAGATAAAGCTCAGACAGCAGGATATTGACGTTGAGTTCGCGCCACGCGTTGAGATTCAGCGGACTGAGGGGGTGTGCTTCAATGTACTCCTCATACTGCTGACGATCGGGAGCGCCGATATCGTCGGGATAGAAGTAATCGTCAATCTGGATGCCGTCGATATCGTAATTTTCCGCCAGCTCGCGCACACCGTTTTCAATCAGCTCACGCGCTTTGGCGTCGGCAGGATTCAAGATAATACCGCTGTCTGTTTCGAGGCACATTTCCGGATGGGAGAGGAAGACGTTTTCATCGCACAGCTCTTCCGGCGTATCGTTGGCAGTCACCCGATACGGGTTTATCCAGGCATGGACGTTCAGTCCAAAGTCGCGGCAGATTTCGCACATGACCTTTAACGCGTCGTAATCCGGCGCAATGCCCTGTTCACCCGTCAGCACGTGAGAGGACGGAAAGTACGCGGAGTGGTACAGTGCGTCGCAAAACGGTCTGACGTGTACAATTAATGTGTTGAAGCCGTTGCGCCGGCAGGTATGGGCGATGTGCGCGAATTTTTCACGGAACGCCGCCTCGCTCCTGTTCTCCTCGTACTCCATGCTCAGCTCCATGTATGTCACCCACACGCCGCGCATTTCCTCTGTGGGTTGCCGCGCTTCTTCCGCGGTGGCAGGCGTTTTTACAGCGGTTGGTTCATGCTGCGGCTGCGGTTGGCGGAACGCGCTGATGCAGACAGTTGTCCCCAAGAGCGTCAGGCTCATCAGCAGGGGAATCCAGTTTTTAGCTTTCAAATTTTTCAACCTCGGTGATATGATGAATTATTTTTTGATTTACCTCGCCATTGTCAGCGTCGTTTCTCTGATACTGACGGTCAGCGACAAACGCCGCGCACAGCGGCACAAATACAGAATACGCGAGAGCGTGCTTCTGCTGTTCTCGGCGCTCGGCGGCAGTGTGGTGATGTTGATAACCATGCTGTTGATTCACCACAAAACGCGCCATCTCAAGTTCATGCTCGGCATACCGCTGATCATCGTTCTGCAAATCGCCGTGTTTATCGCGGTACGGGTGATATTCCATGTCTGAGTCGCTGGTTTTCTCCGTACCTTCCGATTGTGACGGCATGACGGCGAAGTGGTTTTTGAAGAGCCGCTGCGGACTATCTACCAGAATGATAACACGTCTGAAGCGAGAAAAAGACGGAATCCTGATGAACGGAAAAATTTTGCGCAGCATCGATCCGGTTACAGGCGGCGCACAGGTGGTGATTCATCTTCCCGGGGACGACAGCGCCTTCATCACGCCCGTATCCGGAGAGCTGGATGTTCGTTTTGAGGACAGCCATCTGTTGATACTCAACAAACCGCCTTTCATGCCGGTGCATCCTGTCAAGCAGCATCAAAATAATACCCTTGCCAACCGCGTTGTTGCCTACGCGCTTGCCAAGGGTGAGCATTATGTGTTTCGTGCGCATAACCGCCTTGACCGCAACACCTCCGGTTTGGTGCTCGTCGCCAAGGACAAGTACGCGGTATTTAATCTGAACCATCGTGTCCATAAGACCTATACCGCGTTGGTTCACGGTAAAATGGAGGGGAAGGGTACAGTGCGCGCGCCAATCGGCTTGCGTGTGGATTCCAAGCTGGTGCGCTGTGTCATCAACGAGGGCACGCCTGCCGTTACGCATTATCGGGTGCTGTTCGGCGACGAGCGGTATTCCTGCCTATCGCTGGTGCTGGAAACCGGAAAAACCCACCAGATTCGCTGTCATATGAGTTACCTCGGTCATCCGCTGCTCGGAGATGACCTCTACGGCGGCACCACAGAGCTCATACAGCGCCACGCGCTGCATTGCGGCGAAATGCGCTTTGTGCACCCTGTCACCGGTGAAGAAATGTATATCACCGCGCCGCTGCCGGATGATATGCAAAAACTGATGAAAAAGCCCTGACCGTTCGGTCAGGGCTTTACAATATCATTTGTTATTTTTCACGTTCGACAACCACTTCATAGATTTTATAATCATCTAATTCCTTTACCTGCTGGTAAGTGATGCTTTCAAAGTGATCCGCATAGTTGAGGTTGAAATACTTTTCCTTCTTGAAGGTAATAAATTTGTCGATGACGTAAATTTTGCGGTTGGTCAGAACCGCCTGATAAATGTTCTCCGGCAGATTGCGCTTCCGCAGCATTTCGTCATTGTGCATATAGCCAAAGCTGTCAAGATTTTCCAGATAGCCATAGCGGAAACCCCACAGCGGATGGATATAGTTTTCGGTATACGCGTCAAATTCCGATTTCGACACGGTATCCATCACGTAGTAGCAATCGGGATTGCGGCTGATTTCGGTAATCAGGTTCCATGGCGCGTCAACCTCCTTGTCGGGATGATTGGCGACGTAAATCGCGGTATAGCCAGAGAACAGCGCCGCCAGCACCACACAGGAAATAATCATATAGCCGTTGCTCATCCGCAGCTTGGACGATGGCTTTTTGCTGCGTAAAACCTCAAAGTTGAAGGAGTAGAGCAGCATGGTGATGCATAACACCCAAATACCGTAAATCCGGTAATTCGACCCGTCGTAGAGAAACCGCATCACCACGCCTGAGCAAAACGCGGCGACGAGATAAAACAGCGGAAAGAAGGAAAAACGGTTTTTATGATAGAGGATAAACACCGCCGATATCAGCACAAATACGACGATGGCAATCATCACTGCGTCAAACCGCAGGAAATGACCGGCTAAATCCGAGAACAAACCGCCTGTCGCGTACAAAATCGTTTTGCCGCTGTTCTGCTGCTGCAAGTCGCTGACCACCTGTAAAGACTTGGTGTTCAGCATCGTCTGGTTATCGTAATAGCCGATTTTCAGCAGCTCATGCTCGCTGTCGTTGTCGATACCTGTTCCCTTGAAGGCTTCCTCATTTTCCTCAAAGTCAGGGAAGGGGAGGGTATCAATCGATTCGGTCAGCGTTTTGTATTCATAGAAATCCGCGCTTACGGCGGTGGCATGGTTAATGGAATAAGAAAACTGGTTCGCGCCGAGTGCCAGCAGCGTCACAAAGACAAACAG
>JAFUUV010000282.1 GCA_017471345.1 Ruminococcus sp. | reverse complement strand
GCGTCGGCAAGTGCTCTCTGACTGTCGCGCTGCCGATAATCTCCGCTGCCGGTGTGGAAACCGCCATCATTCCGACCGCTGTGCTTTCTACCCACACCATGTTCAAAAACTTCACCTGCAAGGACCTCGATGATCAGATTCTGCCTATCGCGCGGCACTGGAAAAACGAGGGTATCACCTTTGACGCCTTTTATACCGGCTATCTCGCTTCTGCCGAGCAAATTGACAAGGTGCTGCAGCTGATTGCGGATTTGAAAACCGAAGGCAATTTAGTGATTATTGATCCTGCCATGGCAGACAACGGCAAGCTCTACCCCGCCTTTGACAAGCTGTTTGTCAAAGAAATGCGCAGGCTTTGCGCTACGGCGGACATTGTGCTGCCCAACATCACCGAGGCGTGCTTCCTGACCGACACCCCTTATCAGGAGAGCTATGACGAAGCATTTATTAAAGGTGTTGTAGAAAAATTAGCGGCGCAAGGCGCCAAAAAGGTCGTACTGACCGGCGCGCAGTTTGACGGTCACTATGGAATCCTACTGTACGACAGCGAGAAAGGAACATATCAGGAATATCATCAGGAAAAGATTGACGCTACATTTCACGGCACCGGCGACATCTTCAGCTCTGCCTTTACCGGAGCGCTGGTACGCGGTAAATCAACGGAAAAGAGTATGCAGATTGCCGCTGACTTCACTGCCGCCTGTATCCGAGTGACAAAGGAAGCACCGGATTCCTGCTGGTACGGCGTCGATTTTGAAAAGGAAATCCCCTATCTGATTGAGCTCTTAAAAAGCTAAAAAGAAAGGTCGGCTATCAAAAGCTGACCTTTCCTTTTTACTTATCTTCTCATCATTCCGTTGTAACCGCCCTGCTGCATACCTCCCTGCGGCATTTCGCCGCCCATGCCGCCGCGCATACCGCCGCCCATCATCTGGTTGGTGATGGTGGTCGTTTCGGTGCCGTTGACAATCATCTTGCCGCCGGTATAATTTGCCTGACCGTCGTAGTCAAAGGGTGACTGCGCGGTAATGTTAAGTGTGCCGCCGTTTACAAATATGTCGCCGTTGGAATCAATCGCGTCGGTATCACCTTGTCCCATATCAACGGTAATGTCGCCGCCGTTGATTTCGATGGTAACCGCGTAAGATTTCGACTTGGAGGAAGCGTTGATACCGTCGTCGGAAGCGGAAATCTTGATGGTGCCGCCATTGAGCTGCACATAAGTCGCCTCAATGCCCTCGGAAGCGGTGATGTCCAATGTTCCGTCGTCAATCTGCGCAACCGTGGTGGCGTGAACGCCGTCATCTGTCGCAGTAATGTTAAGCGTACCGCCGCAGATATAAACGTAACCGACGCTGTCATCCTCATCATTTTCGGCGTGTATGCCGTCCTTCTGTGTATTGATGGTGATGACGCCATCCGCGATGGCAACGGAATTGTTCGCTTCAATCGCGTCAGAAACGCTGTTGATATTGATGGTACCGCCGGTAATTTTGACGTCGTCCTTGCCGCTGATGCCGTTATTGGAGGAGCTGATATTCAATGTACCCACGCCATTGAGCACGACGTCATCCTTGGCAAAGATAACCGCATCTGTGTTGGTGGTACCGTCCGCGGTGAAGGTGCCTGTGACAGAGAGCGTATTCTCGCTCTGTGTGGTAGTGACAAAAACCTTGTCGGCATTCTTGACGTAAATGCACGGCGCGCTGCTGTTGGTAATGGAGACACCGTCGAGAACAAGCTGCACCTTGTCCTCATCACCTGCTTCCACCGTAACGGTGACGTTGGAGGCACTGCCGCTGAGTACATATACGCCCTCGGCGGTGATATTGATATTCTGACCATCGCTGACAGCGTACTTTGTCGCGTCTGTGAGGTCTGCGGTCTGCGACAAATCTCGTTTGCTGAACAAATCTGTCGTGTCAATCTTGCCGTTGGATGTGGTGTTAGCGGTAGCAATAACAGAGTCGCTCTGCTGTGAGGTGTCCTTCTCGGTGGTCTGCACCGAAGCTTGAGAGGAGGAAGAGGATGCTGTGCTCTCTGTTGTATTCTGTCCTGCTTTACAGGCTGCAAGCGATGTCGCAAACGCAGCGATGATCAGTAAAGTCGTGATTTTTTTTAACATAAACGTTACTCCCTTCAGGTTTGGATTCAGTAGCTTTCCTTACTGTGATTAGCAGTTTACACGCGACAACTTAAATTAACCTTAAATAACTGAAAAAAATTTCGCGCCGCTGAAAAACGGCGCGATGATTTTTATTTCCAGACAGCTTTTCCGTCCTGAATGGTCAGCTCGTATTTATACTGCGGCGCCAGATGCCAGTAATGACTGGTCATCATATAGGCGGTATAGGGGGGATTGCCATAGCTCGGAAGCTGCGCGTCTACGTCACAGATGTACCACTTGCCGTTGACCATCACCTCAGTCCAGCCGTGCGGCAAGCCGGTGGTCGTACCGATTACCATTCGTGTACGGTATCCGGCGATTCTGGCAAGGCAGGCATACGCAGCCGCATAGCGGAAACAGTTGCCGCTTCTCTTCCGATACAAGTCAATCGCGATTGCAGGCAAATCCGACGCGTACTTGGGATGGTCGTAGGAACGGCGATACGGGAAATGCGTTGCCATAAACTGGAAACCATACTTCATACGTTCGTAGCGAGTGCTGCCTTTGCAGTCCTCCATCATAAACTTGGCGGCAAGCTTGATTTCCTCGCTCTCACAGCAAACGCCGTTGGCGTCGGCATAAGTGTAGCCCTCGGAAGCGGAGCCGACAATGGCGTCCTTCTCAATTTTACCGTTCTTATTATAATAGTAGGTCTTGCCGTTAATCTTCTGATAGCCGCTTCTGAACAGACCGTTATCAAAATAATACGTGCTGCCGCCCTCCTTGACAGAGCCGTTGGCAAGCTTTCCGTTGATATAGTAATGGACATCGTCAATGTAGTCAGTAATCAAATTGCCTTTTTCATCCAGGCAGCGCAGTGTATAGGCGCAAAGCTTGCCGTTGAGCGACTCGCCATCCAGATAGGTCGTACCGGTAATCGCATCGCTGACACGTGCCCAGCCGCCGGTGACACCCTTCTTGTACAAGCGATAGGCGGCGGCGCCGTCTACAGCCTTCCACGCGACAAGGTTACCCTGCGCAGTGCCGATCACGCCGCTGATTACAGGCGGCGCCATGAAGGTGTGTGTAAAGCCGTTTTTGTCGTAGGCGCTGACGAAATCGCCGTCGCTGTCTAAGCAACGCACCGTATAGGTGAAGGTTTCACCGTTTTTGAGTCCCGTATGGGTGTAGGACGCGGAAGCGGTATTGCCCAAGCCCTTCCAGCCGTCCTTAGCGTCGAGGTAGAACACACGGTATTTTGCCGCGCCCTTGCAGCTTTTCCAGTAGAGCGTGACCGAGCTTTGGTTGTTCTCCGCAGAGGTAATCATCGGCATAGCGACATAAGCAATCGCTTTGCCGTCGTTGAAATAGCTCATTTCCTTTGCACCGTCTGCCGTCACGCAGCGGACGGTATAGCGGTAGGTATTGCCGGAGGCGGCAGTAGTATCGGTAAAGCTTGTTGCGTTGGTCTCACCGACACGTGCCCAGCCATGAGAGCTGTCACGGCGGTACACGCGGTAACGCACCGCACCGTTCACCTTCCCCCAGCTGACAGAGACGCCGTTTGACACACCGCTCAAATCCGTAATAACGGGCGGCGCAAGATAGAGATTCTGCCAACCGTTTTCATGATAGGCGCTGATGAAATTGCCGTCCTTGTCCAGACAACGGACAGTATAGGTATAGGTGGTGTTATTGCGCAGACCGGTATGTGTTAAAGAGGTGGCAGTGGTATTGCGGATACCTCTCCAGACGCCCTCGTTATCCAGATAAAAAACGCGGTACTGCGCGGCACCCTTGCAGGCGTTCCATGAAATTTCCGTGCCGTTGTCGCGGTTAATCATCTCCGTCACCACAGGCGCCGCGATATAACGGATGGATCTGCCGTCATTGTAGTAGCTTGTTTCATCACTTCCGTCCTCGGTAATGCTGCGGACGGTGTAGCGATAGGTTGTTCCGGAAACCGCGGTAGTATCGGTAAAGTCAGTCTTGTCGGTATCGCCGATACGTCCCCAGCCGTGGTTGTCATCTCTGCGATAAACGCGGAAACGGTTCTCACCGAAGGGCTTGTTCCAGCTGACAGTAACCCCCTGCGTTGTGCAGGCAAGCGAAGAAATACTCGGCGGCGCCAGATAGGTATTTTCCCAACCGTCGTCATGATAGCCGCTGATAAAATCGCCGTCGCTGTCAAGACAGCGCACCGTATAGGTGTAGCTTGTGTAATGGCGAAGTCCCTGATGAGTAAACTCTGTCGCGGAGGTGTTGCCCAGACCGCGCCATACACCGTCTGCGTCACGGTAAAACACACGGTACTGTGCCGCGCCCTTGCAGCTGTTCCAGCTCAGACGGACGCCGCCGTTACGGTTAGCCATTTCGGTGATGACCGGCGCGGCAACATAGCGAATCGACTTTCCTTCGTTATAATCACTCGTCACCTCGGCGCCGATAGCGGACAGACAGCGGACAGTGTAGCTGTAGCGCGTACCGGAAACGGCAGTGGTATCGGTAACGGAGGTAGCGGCGGTATCGCCGATACGTGCCCAGCCGTGGCTGTCATCCTTACGATAAACACGATAAGCAGCTGCGGTATTATTCTTGTTCCAGCTGACGTCAACACCCTGCGTCGTGTTGTACAGAGAAGTGATTGTCGGCGGCGCAAGATAGGTATGGCTCCAACCATCGCGGTTGAAATCGCTGATAAAATCGCCTTCTCGGTTCAATGCCCTGACGGTGAAGGTGTATGCCTTTTCGTTTTGCAGTCCGTCATAGGTCATACTGAGACCGGTTGTCGTCGCAATGCCGTGCCAGCCGCTTTCATCAAGATAAAAAAGACCGTAGCGAGCCGCATTGGGATATGCGCTCCAGGATACGCGGATACCGTCAGACGTATTTTCAAAATCGTTTACAACCGGATAATTGGCGCCGACCGCGTCGGAAGAAGCTGCGGCATTTGCCGAAATCAAGGAGCCGCAAAGCAGGACAGACGCGGATAAAATAGCAATAAGATGTTTTTTCATGGATTTTCCCCCAATAAAAAGTGTATTTGCAGATAGATATCATCAGCGGGAATAAGTAACTGAGCTGCCGGTGGAATTGTAAGCACTGATATAGTTGTCGTTTGCGCCCAAGCAGCGAACAGTATAGGTATAGGAAACGCCGGATTTGACATTGACGTCAGTCAGTGACAGCGCGGCGGTATCGCCCACACGTTTCCAGGAGCCATTTTCCAGACGGAACACACGGTAACGCACCGCGCCTTCCACCTTACCCCAGTTGACCTGAATACCCTTGGTGTTTTTGACAAGGGAAGTAATCTGCGGCGTATCGACGCCGGTGAAGCGGCAGCTCCATCCGGCAGCTTCATAACCGCTGTTCAGGCTTCCTTTGCTGTTAAGTGAGCGGATGGTATACGTATAAGTATTGCCGTAGGAAACGTCGGTGTCAACAAATGAAGTACCGGCGGTCTCGGCAAGACGCTTCCATGTGCCATCCTTTCCTTTGTAGTACAGGCGATACTTTGCCGCGCCGGAAACAGGCTGCCATGAAAGCCGGATACCGTCGGACTGTGAGGTCAGCTCGGATAACTTCGGCGCTTCAATGCCGGTGTAAGTGTATTTCCAGCCGGTTTTCGCATAATCACTGGTGAAATCGCCGTCACGGTCAACGCAGCGAATGGTGTAGGTGTAGGAATTACCGGCGGTTACCACGTCATCGACAAAGCTTGTCGCGGAGGTCTCTCCCATACGTGTCCACGAGCCTTTGCTGTTGAGATAATAGACGCGGTATTTTTCAGCGCCGGAAACCGCGTTCCAATGCAGATGCACGCCGTCGGCTTCACTGCTGAAGGAAGAAAACTGCGGCGTAGGCAGCCCTTGATGGGTATGCTTCCAGCCGGCGTTGTTGAAGCTGCTGATGAAATCGCCGTCGTTATCCACACAGCGGATGGTATAGGTATAGGTAGTGCCGAAGTTCACGTCGGTATCCACATAAGAGGTAGAGGTCGTTTCTGCCATGCGCACCCAATCGCCCTTGCGGTTTTTGTAGTACACACGGTAGTTGTCCGCGTCCCTTACGGCGTTCCAGCTCAGCTTAACGCCCTTGGAGGTGCTGGTAATGCTGCTGAAAGTCGGCGTAGCCACCTTCTTGGGAATCTTGAAGCCGAAAATGCGATAACCGGTGGAGGTACGCTTTTTAGAGTCCTTGAGCTGATAGATGGTGTTGTCCTCCTGCGCTCCCTGTGCCGGACTCCACTGCAGCGCGTAGTAGGTGCTCTTGGCGCTGACCTTCTTGGCGGCAGCGCTGAAATAGCTCAGATTCGTCTGTGCCTTGCCGTTCACCCACAACTCCGCTTTTGAAGGAGCCGCCGCGGTGCGCAGCTCGCCGTAGCCCTTGCTGTTGAGGGCGATGGTACCAATGCGCTGATCCCACGCGTTCATGTCGGAAGGATGCTTTTGCGCTGCTTCGGCTTTTGCCTTGCTGTCAAAAATACAGTATTTCGCACCGAAGCTGTTGGCGGCGATGCTGTTGTTATTCGGATTTGCCGCTAAATAAATTTGGTTAGGCTGGGTAACCTTGGCAATCCACATACCGAGGAATGTACCCGGAGCGTCAATGCGACCATAGCTGTTGGGACCGGCGGAATGCCAGTAACGGTCATGGTCGGAGCTTTCACCGTAGAAAATCGCGTTGTGATTGTCCTTGGTTCCGTACATCCAGAGCAAGTCTCCCTTTTCGAGAATACCGGAGGCAAGCGCTTCTTCCTTGGTACGGAAATAAATACGGTAAATACCGAGGTTCGCCCACGTCGGAAGCACCGCGCCCATCACGGGAAGGCGGTTAATCTGCGCACGCGAGGCGCCGGAATGAACGGCAGATTTGTAAAGAACGTGCCAGACAAAGCCGGTACAGTTGAGCGCGGGCGTACCGGGAGAATCCAAAGAGCCGTATGCGCCGCCGCAGTCGCCGTTGGGATTGCGGTGATCGTATCCGACATAACGCGTGCCGATGTAGTAATTCGGCTGCGGACTGTCGGCGTCGTGATCGTCCATCCATTTCATATAAGTATCATAGTCAATACCGTAAGCCTCCAAAAAGGTACGATAACCCGCAACAGATCCGCCGCCGTAGTTGGTACCGTTCCAGCTTGCGGCGTCCGCCTTGACAGAGCCGACGCTCATACCGGTCGCCATCACGGCAAACAGCGAAACCATCGTCAGGAAAATCATCATTCCTTTTTTGGTTTTGTGTAACATATGCACACCACCTCATTTTAATATACTATATTATTTTAGCACAACAACCGGAAATTGACAATACAATTTTTGACATTTATCCCGAAAAAAGCGCTGTTTTCACTCATAGCAGAAAACAGCGCTGATTGTTTACTTCTTAAAATACCGCTTCCAAACGGCGACCGCGTTAGAGGTCGCAAGCTTTTGCTCGATATCAATACCGGCAGGACAGATATCGCGGCAGGACAGCGATTTGCCGCAGCCGTTATAGACATTCCTGCGATAAAATTCCGACAAATCCTGCGGTTGTTCCCTGCGCAGCTGAGACAAAACGCGCGACGCCGGCACAAACGCCGCCGCGCCGTAGAAATCGCCCTCCGCAAAGAAGTTGGGACATACCTCCAGGCAGCATCCGCATTGCAGACAGCGTGAAGCGTCATAGCACAATTCCAGCGCCTTGCCGGTATGATGCGCTGACTGCTCCAACCAATTGTGGATTGAAAGCAAATGCGTCATCATCACACTCCTGTCCACCACTAAATCGCACACGGTCGGGAATTTGCGCAGAGGTTCGAGCAGCAGCTTACCTGATTTGCATTCGCTGAGCTTGGTGTCGCAGGCGAGACGCGGCACGCCGTTGACACGCATGGCGCAGGAACCGCATTTTTTTTGCAGACAGCTGCACTGCCACTCAATCCTGCCGACCGGCTTGCCGGTCATATCGGTCAGCTCCTGCTCTCGGTTCAGCTTTGACAGCAGCGTTGCCACCGTATCCTCGGGCGGCGCTTCATAGGATATTTTCTGTCGGTACGGCTCCGACGCGCTGTCACGCTGCCGTAAAATTTCAATAATCAGTTTCATGACGTCCTCCGTTCGGGAAGCTTACGACGGGTGATACACAGCTCATTATCGCGCAATATGACAACTGTTTGCTGCTGCCAGGAAGCATCTGTCTCGGGATAATCTGTCCTTCTGTGCGCCCCCCTGCTTTCTGTACGGAAAAGCGCGGATTTTGCCGTTGCTTCCGCCAGGCGCAGCAGCCGTTCTTCCGCGTCGTTTTGGGGTTGAAGCTCCTGCAAGACACGAATGGCTTCACGCAGCTCGGTTTCTTCACGCAGGATTTTCAGATATTTTCCGAGGACAGCGCTGACAGCCGCGCGGAACCGCGGCGATACCTCGGTATAAGCAACGTCGTCATCCGTCGCCCGTAAGGATGGGTTCATCTCTGAAATGACGGTACGCGCTGCCGTTTGACCGCCGTACACCGCGCCTAACAGAGAATTGCCTCCCAAACGGTTGGCGCCGTGGTACTGACAAGCGCCTTCACCGGCAGCGTACAAATATTTTGCGGAAGTGCGGTGCTGTTCATCTACCCAAATGCCGCCCATAAAATAGTGAATGCCCGGAGATACCGGAATCGGCTGTTTCACAGGGTCAATGTCGAGGTAATGGATACATTGTTCACGCAAATCGGACAGGCGCGATTTCCAAACCGTTTTGTCAATACCGGTCATATCCAGATATACCTGCTTTTCACAGTCCGACATCGCCGTGACCGTCACCATCTCCGCGGAAACGACATCGCGCGGCATCAGGTTTTTCAGCTCGGGGTATTTTTCCTCCATGAAATACCACGGTGTACCGTTGCGGCGGACAAACAGCCTGCCACCCTCTCCCCTTGCCGCCTCGCTGATGAGCAGCCGCTTGCCGGAGATGCCGATGGTGGTGGGATGGTACTGGATAAATTCGAGATTGGCAAGCGCAACCCCCTGTTCCAGACACAAAGCGGCTGTCTCTGCCGTATTCTGCGTAGTACCGGTGGTCAAGCCATCAAACAGACCGCTCATACCGCCGGACGCAAGAATCACACCGCCGCTGAGCACGGTGCGCTGACGCGAATAGGTGTCGATAATCACCGCGCCGCTGCATTTATTTTCATGTATGGCAAGAGAAACCAGGCGGTGATGCGGATAACGCGTTACCAAACCCTTCGCTTCATATTTGCGCACCTCGTCAATCAGAGCGGTCATCAGCATTTTGCCTGTACTGCTCTTGACAAACGCGGTACGTTTTTTCTTCTGTCCGCCAAAATTGCGCTGAATAATGCCGTTTTCGTTGGTTGGAAAGGGTACGCCGAGCGCGTAAAACTTTCGGACGATTTCCGGTGCATGGGTGCACAAGCCCTGCACCGCATTGGGATCGGCAAGATACACACCACCGCGCATCGTGTCTTCAAAATGGTTTTCAACGGTGTCATCCTCGTCCATAGTATTCAGACAAGCGTTGATACCACCCTCCGCCATCACCGACTGTGCGCGTTCCGAAGCCTGCGCCGATACCAAATTGCTGGCAAAGCCCTGCTCGGCAAGCGTCAGCGCGGCGGAAAGGCCGGCAAGTCCGGCGCCGATAATCGTGATACTCATAGCTGCCACCTGATATAATAAATGATAAAGCCTGCCGCCATAAAGAGCATGGCAGCCGATACAAAGAACAAAATATCTCCTGCCTTCGGGCGGAGCTTCCGCACTCCGAAGGTGATAAGCACCGGCTTGACGTTGGTGATGATATGCACTGCGACGCTGAGCAAAAAGAGAATCTGCGTCACCAGCCGAAAAGCGTCAAACGGCACCAGACGAAAAACGCCGCCGGAGCTATAACCGAAGGCGGTCATATGGAAAAACACGAGCACTAACAGCAGCGCGCCGCTGATACGCCGTGCCCAAAACAGGCGATTCTGCCGGAAATACGGCGCGTGGGTTTTTGCCGCGGCTCTCACGGAACGCACGGTCAGAATCACACTGATAACCGCATGAACCACAATCAGCGACAGCATGGTATGCGAAAGCACCTTGACAACAACCGGCGCGATATTCATCAGATTGAGCGCACCGAGAATGCCGTGTACCAAAAACAGCACCAGCACAGCCATCGCGATAAATCCGTTCGCCTTCCTCATAACAAACCTTCTTTCTGATTCAGCCAATCCCTCAATATTCTGTAGTGACAGAAGTAACGTGGTAGAGCGTCTTGAATTCCTCCAAATCCGCCGGTGTGCGAATCAACATCACTTCCGTAAAATGGCCATCCTTTTTTCTCTTGAATCCGGCGACCTTTTCGCCTGTACAAATAGAGCTGCGAATAACAGCGTCATGCGTCTCGGGATTCATGGGCGTCACCTCAAAGCCGCCCTGCCGCTTAATCCGTTTTTCCTTGCCTGAAAATAATTTCATCTTACTCTCCCCTTACGGATTATAGTATATCATATTATTTGAAATTTGTCATTAAAATTTACCCGAAAACGTTCAATCCTTCGCAGGCACTTCCACGTCGTATATAAAAAACGCGCAGCTTTACCGGCTGCGCGTTATCATTTTTCAATTGTTAATTCAGCATTTTCTTGGCATTGGAAAGTAAGGAAAGATACAGAACATACCGCACAATGCTGAGAATGACAGAAATCGTCGCGAACGTGAAAACAAATGCACGCGCAAAGACGCTCATGGTGAAAATCGCGAAGAATCTTGTAAGCAAGCCCAGAATACCGATGCCGAGTACTACCTTGAAGTAGGTGCCGCACTTCGCCATTAACGGTGTATCGCCCAGCTCTGCCGCCATACTGCCGACGCCGAGAACTACCAGCAGGGAGCAGACAAACGATACCAATTCACTGACGCCTGACGCGATATTTGCCAGGAAGGTGTTCTGCGAGAAAATCGCCGCAATCACAGAAACGACAATATTGAAAATCGTCAGATAAATAATGACCTTGAAGGAAGCCTCGTCGCGGGACGCCTGGATGGTACCGATAATCATCAGCACCAGCGAAATGACGGCAAGAACCACAGTGGCAACGCCGAAAACGGCTAAGAGGACACCGTAAATTCCGGTGGACACAATCGCTTCATCTGTGACGGCAGCCGCAAGAAAAATGGAAAAAATCAGGGAAAGACCTGCTGTCACGGTTGTAATCAGGCGGAGGACTTCAGCCGTAAAAATCTTGGAAATACCTTTTGCCGCGTTGGGAAATCTCATAGTTTTTCTCCTTTATTGAAAAGTAATAGAGGTGGCAGCGCAAGCCCCGTCAAAAAGACAAGCCTTGCGCTGAGAACGCTAAAATATTATGCCTGATAAGGTTCACCGCATCTGCCGCCTTCGGTATCCATTTCCGCTAAATACCTCTGAATCATGGTGGCATCGTTGATGGTAACGACGCCGTCGCCGTCAACGTCCGCAAGCGCATTTTGTAAATCGGTGGGTTGGGTTGTTTCGGCAATGAAACGCTGAATTTCAGTGACATCGGAAACAGTGATAGTACCGTCAAGATCCGCGTCGCCGTAGACATACTCTGCTTCGGGAGCCTTGCCCTTATCGTTGGAGAGCAGGTAGAGCTGACCGCCGTAGAACGGGTTGGCAGTGGTGATATACATACCTTCTTCGGTCGTGACAAAGCGAAGAGCGCCGTAGTTAAACTTGTCGCCGAAGCCGTCTCTGGTAACAACCTCCCAGTTTTCGCCGTCAGCCGTTTTGAAGATGTCAAAGCCCTGGTCGTCAGCGGCAACAATCTTGCTGATTTCCGTATAAAGCTGCAGCGCCTGCGCGGCATCCTGGAACTTGGCGAGCTCAGTGCCGAAGTTGTTGCTGATAATCTCCTCAATCGCCTGCTTCAGCTCCGCGAGGGTTGCCTGTAAGGCAGCGTTTTCTTCCTCAGTCAGCGCTAAGCTCTCGGGGTTCTCCTTTAATGTCTCTAAGGCGGAAGCCGCAGCGTCGTTCAAAGCGTTCAGAACTTCTTCATAACGGGTGATAAAGTCCTGAACAGCCGCCTCATCATTGAGATCAAGGGTGCTGAGTTCTTCCAACATCGCCTGCAGTTCGCCGGAAAGCAGCATGGTTTCTTCTGTGACAGCGCCTCTGTCAGTCAGATATCCGATACCGAATACCAGAAGCTTCTGCCACTTGTCCATGGAAGCAATCTGATCAATAGTAGTCGCCAGCTTTTCCTTGAGCTCCTGAAGCTTCGCGGAATCCTCAACGGAAATACCGGAGGGATCAAGAAGCTTATTGACAAACGCTTCAATTTCTTCCTGTGTGAGCTTGTCAGCCGCTATTTTCTTGACAAAGTCGGCGATATAGGTCATCTGACGCTCAAACTCCTCGGGCGTCATCTCGGCGAGGCTGCCGCCGGTGATTCTGGTAAGGTAGTTATAGATAACCTTGGAGTCCATGGTGCTGATGTAGAACTCGCCGTTATACTCGCCGTGCTTCCATACATACTCATTGCAGGTGCCCTCTGTCAGCGCGGTGAAGCCCTCTACCTCAGAGAATTCCTTGGTTTCGGCATCCATGCACCAAAGCGTCTGTGCGTGATTGATAACGGTGTAAAGCGGCTTGAGATAAGGGGCAAGCGTCGCGTTTTCGGGATCGGAAATCAGCATCAGCATACCCTGAATACCTGCCAACTCAGCAGAAATGGTGTGGTCGATATCATAAGCGTACAGCTTGCCGTCAAAGGTGCCGAGAGCGCCGACAACAGACTGATAGCCAAGCGCGTAGGACGCGTCATCGGTGAAGCCGAGCTTATCGGTCTTGCTGAAGCCCTGGTTGTTAGGGCTGTTCTTATCTCTGCCGACGACCTCAGTCCAGACCCAGCCGTACTCGTTCGCCTGTTCGCCATCTTTGGCAGGATGACCGCGGAATACAACATAGCCGAGCATATTCGGAATGGTGCAATAAATTTCGCCGTTGTAAGCGGTCATATCCCAGAACGGGCTGCCGGCGGTAGCGCCGACAAAGGAGTCCGTACCGTAGTAGCCCTGAACCTCTACCATTTCGCCTTCCGCGTTCGGCTCAAGAGAGGTGTAGGAGAAGTCACGATAATCAGCGACCTGATCCCAGCCGTCGTCCTCGGTGTGCTTCTCGATGACAGCCAGCGCGACAGATTCTCCGTCCTTCTGCTTTTCATCGGCTTTAGTACCGGCAAAATAGAGCTTGTCATTGTAAACACAGTTCGCGCGCATACTGGAACCCTGCGCAGTGGAATAAACCTCTGTGAGCTTGTCGTCTTTATCAAGCTTATAAATCTTGGGATCGTTGCCGGAAGCGCCGATGTAGGTCGCGAAATACAAATCGTCACCATACTGCGCTACGTGGCGGAACGGATCCTCCATCTCGGCAATTACTTCAAAATCGCCGGGATTCTCACGGTTCATCTTCATCAGAACGCCGCCGTTGGGGTTGGTCGGACGCGGCACCTCGCCGTTGGTGATAATGTCAGTGAGTGCCCATACGGTTTCGCTGTCCATCTTGCCGGAAGCGACAAGCGCGCTTTCGAGATAATGCTGAATGACAACACCGACCGTGTTGCGCCAACCGCCGATGTAAATATAGCCGTCACGCTCAGCAAGGCTCCAGCCGTAGCCTACCTCGCGGTCGCCGATATAGCCGTCCGCTTCACCGGGCTTGCCATCGGGATTGGAAATGCGCACAACCTTGTCTCCGGACAGAGTTGTCTGCTCGGCAACAGCGCCGGCACTGACAACCGCTGACGCCGCCATCACTGCGGCAAGACAAAGGCTGCCAATCCTGGCAATCAAAGATTTGCGATTGATTTTTTTCATAAAATTCCTCCTGTTCATCATTTGTAAAGCTGAAAAACCTATCCGTGAAGGTACACAGCTTTCTTTCCATATAATTATACACGAAAACTCACATAATTTCAATAATTTTTATGAAATACGTTACTTTTTTTATCAAACACAAAAGCAACACCGTCAACCGCCGTCAGCAATATGACAATAAATTTGACACACATTGGTTCCAAGTCTTTCAAATTCATTTTAAAACAAAATAAATAAAAAGTTATCCAATTCCGAGAATTTATTGACGAATTTTTGATTATATGATAGAATATGAAAAGACGATTTGCGTAGCATAAAAACTTTTAAAGGAGGAACTCTCAATGATGATCAAAAATATAAAAAAAGAAATGAGCGAATCGGCTCAGAATAAGCTAAGAGGCTTTGTAGAGCAATCGGTAGAACAAGCGATTGAAAACAAGTTACATAAAGAAATCAAGAAAGTCACCAGAGCACTCACCGTCAAATTTATCATTACCGGTGCTGTGATGGCAGGCGCTTTAGTGCTTGTCAACAACGCGGATAAAATTGTGAATCTGCTGATGAAACAAAAGGAAAAATAAAAGAAAGCGATGTCGCCATCAACAGCGACATCGCTTTTTTACTTCAACATAGTATATCCAACGGACAGCGCGCAAATCAGAAGAATCGTTGCAAGATGCTTCCATTTTTGATCTGCCAGCAACCCGATAAACTCTCTGAGAAACGCGTTCGGGTAAAAATACATCTTGGTTTTCGCCGAGATTCCCTTTGCATCAAAACCGTTTTTTTCTGCTAAAATGTAGCCTCTCAGAATATGGTAATTCGTCGTTGCGAAGGCGACCTTCTTTTTTGTGATATCGCCGCAGTCTTTCTCGATGACATCCTTGGAAAACCGCATATTCTCGAAGGTATTGGTGCTCTTATCCTCTTTTAAAATCCGCTCCTCCGGAATTCCCTGACTTTGAAGATAGCGTGACATCGCTTCACATTCGGAAATTACCTCGTCGGCGCCTTGACCTCCGGAGGGAACAAAACAAGCGTGTTTTCCGTTTTTCTCAAACTGGGCTTTTTCAAATCGGATTGCGCTGTCAACCCTGCCCTTCAGCAGCGGCGTCAGCGTGCCGTCTCGGTTGATGCCGCAGCCGAGAATGATGATATAATCGCGGTCGTGCGGCGGCAGAAATTTGGTGGATAAAAACGCACAGACAATTGTTGAGATAAACATACACTCAAAGTATACTATTACATAAATCACAGCAGAACGAACTACCCACCCGTTCGGGAAGCTCCACAGCCAACTGATATATGATCTGTCAAATTCAAAAATGACTATGGTAGAAAACAGCCAGACAATACCGAAAACAATTCCCAACGCATTGACGGGACGTCTTCCCTCTTTACGAATCAGTTGGATATTGCTGAGAGACAGCAGGATGGACAGAACCATCATAACAGGCGTCAACACAAGCATAACAATACTGCCGGTATCGGCAATTTCCTGCATAAAGTGGCCGAAATGCTTCACCCAGTGATTGAGCAGCTTGTAAACAAGAAACAGCCATAAAACGCCCGTGTAGATGCCTACACCTCCGCAAACAATCATTTTATAGCCGAATTCTCCGTATCTGCGATAATCCGATAAGCTCCAGAGCATCACGCCCATCACCAAAAACAGCACACTGACAAAAGCGATGACAACAATCAGATATCCGTTAAAATTCAATATACCCTGCGAATGCTCCATGATAATCTGAAAAAGCTTCACCTCAAGGTGATAATTGGACCGTGTAATCATTTCGCCGTCTTCACCGAACAGATAGCGGACGCTGAAATCTGTCTTTCCCTGACTCAGAGCTTTGAAATCGATTACCATTTCACCGTTTTCCATACGGATATTTTCTGCTTCGACAATGCCTTTATTTTCAATCATGACTTCCGTCATCGGCGGCTGCTCCGCCGGCAGAAGGATACCGGTATGAAATGTGTAGTGACTTCCCAGCGTCAGAACAGATACAGCCGAAACGGTCACAGCGACAAAAATACCGATATAGATAATCCATAGTTTTTTATTCGTTCTCATAGAATTGTTTCCTTTAGCCACTTCATTTACCTGATAATGATATCAGAAAAAGCTGGAATTGTCCATAAAACCGCGAAAGAAAACGCAAGCTTTTGCATACGGTTTCTATTCGTCCGGATTATCGGCAATATATTTCCGAACAATAGAGGCATCTGTTATGTGGTGTTTTCCGTTCTGTGTCACTCAACATTTTTCATCAGCTTTGTGCCGAGCCAGATAAAAAGTATCGTTGCCGGTATCAGGACAATCAAACCCGCTAACGGATTCCATATCCCCACCAACGCACTTAACGCAGGTGAGAGCGCCACAATTGCGATTACCTTTGCAAGCTGCGTCATATATTTCTTTTCATTTTTGGGCTTGAACGATACACGAGCGCGAAGCGGAAGCATCTTATAATCCTTGAACAGCGCCATCAAGCCGGCATATAACAACAGTGCCGCCGAGAAAACAGCCATCAAAATTGAAAATCCGTATTCCATCGTCTTCTCCTCATGAATCTGTCAATCAGGTTGTTGCCCGTCATGCGCCTGCCATACACATTCCGCCATTTCCATGTCCGAGAAGATAGCCTTGAAGCTTGAAGCTTCCGGACTGCAGGCATAAATGCCAAAACGGATTTGCTTTTTTGCTTTATTCATATGGCAAATACGCATTTGCTGAAAGTGTACGCCGTCAGCCGAGCACTCTATTCTGAAATCGTCCTCACGTCTGCTCAATCTATACCACATTGTTTTAACATCGGCAGGAATCTCTGTGGTTGCCCAATCCGAGTAGCCGCCGTTGGTCACAACGCTTCCTAAATGCTGCATCTCTGCATTTTCATATTCAACAGACGCCTTCAGCCAATTTTCACTGTCAAGGTAGACGACAATCCCGCATTGATCAAAGCGATGCTTGCTGTCGGTGAAATCGGTTTTCACAACAAACGAGAAAAACGCTTGATCTGTTTCCCATTGCAACAAAGGAGCGTTGTCGTTTTGAAAATGATAGTACGTGCGTTGCCATAAGTCCGTATGCGGTTCCGTTGTCATCTCAATCCTATCATTTTGAATGGAGTATTGCAGCGGTTCCCTATTCCATTTCATCTTCTCAAGCTTCATAAACCAATCCCATCCCTTATCAAAAATCAGTTGCCGGCTTCATGTGATTCCGGTATTTCTTCTGTAATGATAACAGAAAAACCATCGTTTGTCCACAAACCTTCGCATTTTCTTGCGAAGGTTTTCAAGAACAAAGATGCCTTTATTTCATACTATTCTCTGATAGAAAGTAGACAACTTTCTATCAGAGAGAAAACGCTTGGCGCGTTTTCCAATTGCGCAAAAGCGCAATTGTCGTCTTATACAATCTTGACGCGACTACGGCGCTATTAAAAAGTAGAAAGTCTACTTTTTAATGAAGATTGGTATCAGCACAAAACCGTATGCGCAAATGCTGATAGCAACAGCAGTCCTCTCCAAAAAAACAAGCCGCAGCTTCAGGTGCAATCCTCATGCTGCGGCTTCTGTTATGAACGGGATATTATTGCTTTTTATCGGCAACGTAGCTGTCAAAGCGCGTCTGCAGCGCTCCCCAAATGTCGTTTGCCTCTTTGCGCGCGTTATTCGTGATAGATTCCGCTTCCGCTTTGGCGTTGCTTAAAAGCGTGTCCGCTTTTAGCTTTGCGTTTATCTCATATTCACTGTATTCGCGGCTCATGGTGTCGTACATTTCTTTAATTTTTGCCAGATAATCATCGGCTGCCCGCTGCGCTGCCTCCAACACACCGTTGACGCGGAAGGACATTTCGGCGATAGAGCCGACCTCTTTGATGTCGGCGTCATTGACCGAGAGCTTTTCCTCCAATTCCGTCACTTGGGCTTTGAGAGATTCATTCTCCGCGCCGAGGGATGAAACAAGCTGTGCCAAGCGGTTCTTTTCCTCCACCGCCGCAGCAGCCTCGCTGAGCTTGCGGTTGAGCACATCCAAATCGCTTTTCTGGGATTGCAGCAGCATAATTAGCTGGTCTTTTCCCATGCTTTTATAATTCACACCGCCTGCGGGATTGTTTTCATTCTGGAATAATGCCATAACCTGTATCCTCCTTAGATGAAATTATAGGAATGTGATATTGCGCTCAACGGAAGGTTCATCCGCCGGATTGGTTCGCGCGAGCAGATAGCCTTGGATATAATCGCATTCTGCCGTAACAGAAACCGCCATTTCTTCCTCGGTTTCAACGCCCTCGCACAGCGCTTTGATACCAAGAAAATGGGCCAGCCGGACAATGCCGAGCAAAAGCTGCCTGCCCTTTTTCGTATTTGATTCGACAATCAATTCACGGTCAATTTTGATACTGTCAATCGGGTAATCATTCAAATCCTTGACGGACGAATAGCCGCAGCCGAAGTCGTCCAGCGCAATGCGGCAGCCCATCTGCTTACATACTCCGATGTTATCCATTACCTGCTGCTTGCTCTCGGCAAGCGCGTCCTCAGTGATTTCGATAGTTAGCTTGCTGATATCGAAATCATATTTTCCAACAATCTCCTTGAAGCGCTCCGCAAAGCTCTCGTTCGAAAGCGTGATGCGCGTCATATTGCAGGAGAGCCAAAGGTTTTTCTTGGGCGTTGTCTTCCATTCCTGCAAGGTGCGGCAGCATTCCTCAAGAATGTAGAAGTCCAGCTCGTCAATCATTTCGGCGGTTTCAAGCATACGGATATATTCCGTCGGCGGAATGACGCCCTTCTTGGGGCTGTCCCAACGGGAGAGTGCCTCCGCGCCGCACGCCGTCTTTCCCTTGCCGTCAAAAATATACTGCACATACAATCGAAATTCCTTTTCATCCAGCGCGTCGCGCAGCTTCTTTTTCAAATCACGCACATATTCCTCGCGTTTGAGCAGCGTTGCGTCGGTGAACACATAGGGCACACCTGTTTCGCGCGCATGATAAAAGCCCTGGCGCGCATTGAACAGCGCCTTTTCGCAGGGGATATTCGGCGCATCAAGGTGGAAAACACCCGCCTGAAAGTGAATAGGATATTTTCTCATGACGTCGTGATTGAAACGGTTGAGCCGCGTGAGCAGCCGCTCCATGTATTCCTTCGCCTGCTCCTCAATTGGCGCTTCAAACGCAAGCGCAAAGCGTCCGTCCGAAATACGCGCGCAGAAGTCGGACTCGCCCGATTCCGCCGCAAGCTCGGAGGCGGCATAAATCTGGATTTCCTCCGAAACCGCCGCGTCGGCAAATTGCAGAATTTGCTGGATATCAACGCCGATGTAGGCAATATAATACAGCGCGCTCGAAGCCGGAGAGATAAAGTTGCCGTACCATTGCTCAAAATACAGACTGTTGCCGATGCCGGTAACCGGATCGGCAAGACGGTTTTGCTTTGCGAGCTTCTCTTTTTTGCGGCGTATCATATTGATCACCGTCAGAACGATAACCAGAATCACCAGACCACCGATGACAAACAGCAGCCAATAGGGAAAATCGTTCGGAGAATTATTGACTGCCGTTTCAACCGAAAAGCGCAAAATCTCTTCGGATGAAGCGGATTGCAGCGCTGCGGTAACGGTATTAACCACATTGTCGGGCGCAATGGAGGTAAAGCCAATGCACAGCTCAACAGGTTCGCCGCCGTCATTGTAGGTGAGAATGTGCACCTCGCTCAAAAGGTCGTCAATGTCTCCTCGGTGATGTGCCGAAACAATTTCCACCTGCTTATTTTTTGCCAAACGGTACTGCTCGTTTGAGGTACCGGAATTGATATAGGAGAAGTCAATGCCGCTACTGTCGGATATTTTTTTGTAAAGCTCCGGAACAATGCCCTTGTATTCCTTTGCCTGCGTGTCGTAATACTCAATCGGGTACATATCGGGATCGCCGGCAATATAAATGGTGTCGCCGTTTGTCGGTTTATCAACCGTATACACCGCCGCGTTTGCGGTGAAGGCGCTGATTATCAACAGCGCCGCGGCTGTGATAATCGCAGTCAATTTGCGTTTCATAGGCATTCCTTATTTCAAATTAATTTTTTGCCGCTGGATTCTGCCCCAGTGCAGCTTTCTCTTTTTATAGCCGATAAACGCCGTTGCGCGTACCCACGCCATGATAAAGCGCAAAACGCAGATTTCAATGGTGCAGAGCAGCAGCGCCTTGAGCACATCGCGGAAGGTAACCTTTAGGTCGATGGTC
>JAFUUV010000281.1 GCA_017471345.1 Ruminococcus sp. | reverse complement strand
GGCGACACAGGCGACCGAAGCCACCAAGGAAACCTTCATGGAAATTGACCCGAGTGAGCTGAAATACCCCGATTTGGGCAATTATTTCCACCTTGACAACGATTTTCTGACGATGGATGAGTCGCTCTTCGGTATGGAGACCGACGCCGTGGCGCGGCTGTTCGCGAGCGGCGATTTGTTCTGGGCGGCGCCGCACCCCGACTTCGGCAGCGGCTACAGCATTCTGAGCATTCCGGTGGACAGTCCGGTCAATGTGAGCCAATATGTGCAGACCATCGACCTGATATTCAAAAACAACCGCCTTGTCGCCACGCAGTACGAAACGCGCGGCGACTTCAACAACGAGATGGTCACCGTTGCCACCGCACGCTTTGGCAACCCCGTCAGCCAAGCGGACAAGGACGTCCGCTACATCACCGACGGCGGCGCCACCTACCGCCTGTGCATGACGCATTACGACGACGAGCGCTTTGACGTGAAGGACGTCTTTGCGCAGCGCTACTACGCGTCCGGCGAAACGCCGTAAAATGAGGTGACGCCATGAAATTTTGTATGCAGTGTATGTCGCAGTACGGGGACGACTTCCACGTTTGTCCGCATTGCGGCTTTGCGGAGGGCACGCTGCCGAGCACCTCGCGGTGCATACCGCCCGGCTCGGTGCTTGCCGACCGCTATATCGTCGGAATGCCGCTGTCGGTCAGCGGCTGGATGCTGCGCTACATCGGCTACGACGCGCTGACGGAGAAAAAGGTGGTCATTCACGAGTTTTTCCCGACGCGCTACGCCGTGCGCAACGTCGGTGAGCAGCAGCTCACGGTCGTCAAGCCGCAGCCCTTCTATCAGTATCAAAACGCCCTGCTGCGCAGCGCGCGGCTGTTGGCGGAGTCCGGCTTGTCCGACAGCGTCGCCACCGTCTACGAAAGCTTTGAGCGCGGCGGCACCGCCTATGTCATCGCCGCGTACCACGACGGCGAGCCCTTGCGCGATTACCTTGCGGCGCACGCGCCCCTGCAGGAAAGCGAGGCGGAAGCCATGGTGCTGCCGCTGCTGCGCGCGCTCGACAAGCTGCACGACAGCGGCTTTTCGGTCGGCGGCTTCTCGCCCGACAGCTTTGTTGTGGAAAACGGCAGATTGGTGCTGTACGATTTTCTGGAAAACCTCTTTTTCCATGTCGGCGACAGCAAGCCGACGCCGCAGGACAGCTGCTTTCCGCCGGAGCGGCAGGAGGCGACGGATACCGTCGTCTGCACGCCGCAGCACGATGTGTACTCAGCCGGCTTGCTGCTGTACGCCCTGCTCGGTGTGCGCCAACTGAACAAACAGCCGCTTCCCAAGCCCACCGCCGGCGGCGTGAAAATGAGCAAATCCAAGGAGAACGCCATCATCAACGCCGCGCTTGCCGACGCCGCCTACCGCACGCCCGACATGGAAACCTTTATCCGCGAGCTGACCGGCGACAAGGCGGTCGTCGTCAACACGCAAAAGGGCACGGGCTTTCCGCTCTGGGCAAAAATCGCGATACCCGCAGCGGCAGTCGTGCTGATTGCGGCGGCGGTGCTGGTGGTGCCGATGCTGCTCGGCAAAACCGCCGATTTGCCGCTCGACGGACAGACCGTTGTGCCGCAGGTGGTCAACAGCACCCTTGACGACGCGAAAAAAGCCCTGCAGGACGCAGGGCTGCTGCTCGAAATCGGCGGCAAAGCCGTGGATGACGGGCGCGGTGAAAATATCGTGCTGCATCAAAGCGCGGAACAGGGCGCGATTGTCGGTAAACATACGCCCGTCGCCGTCACCCTCACCGCGAAGAGCGGCGCGTTTTCGATGCCGAACTTCACCGGAATGCGCTACGAGGTGTGCGCCTCCATGCTCGACGAGCTGGGCATGGACTACCTCACCGAGACGGCGCCGAGCGACACGGTGGCAGCGGACTGCGTCATCACGCAGAGCATCGAGCCGTTCACCAAGACCTCGGCGGAGAACACCCTTACCCTGACGGTTTCCGAAGGAGCCACGTCACCCGCAGAGGAATATACAGTTGACAATTATATTGACACGCCCTATGAAGCCGCTGTCTCCCGCGCCGAAACGCCGGTGGAGGTGGTGGAGCGCGTGGTAGACGCCGATAAGCCCGAGGGCACGGTGGTGGAGCAGCATCCTGCCGCCGGTGAGGAAACCGACGAGCCGGTCAAGTTAGTCGTCACCACTGCCGCGCGTACCGTCACGGTACCGGACGTCACGCTGTACAATCAGGATCTTGCCGAAATCCTGTTGTCCTACTACGGGCTGACAGCGGAATTCGCCGCGGCGACAAGCGACGAGATTGCCGCCGGACTGGTCATGGCGCAGGAGCCTGCCGCTGAGGAGGAAATCGAAAGCGGCGCCACCGTCCGTCTGACGGTCAGCGAGGGCAGACCGACTGTCGCCATGCCCGACCTGCTCGGCAAGCCGCTGAACGAAGCCGCCAAGGCGCTGGACAAGGTCTGTATTCCCTTTGCCGTGACCTACGAAATGAACAGCGGCAAGCAAGCGGACGAGGTGCTGCGCCAGAGCGTTGCGGCAGGCGAAGCCCTTCGCGAGGGCGAGGAAATTACCCTGACCGTCAGCACCACGGCGACGGTTGCCGCCGTGCCGGACATCATGGGACTCAACCTTGCGGAAGCGGACAGAATCGCCACGGATGCCGGCTTTCACCTGCTGATTTATGTGGACGAAGCTCACCCCCACACCGAGGGCGCCGTCACCGCGCAGGGACCTCCGGCAGGCACAGCGGCGGCAGTCGGCGACGACATTGTCGTCCTGCTCGGCGGCAGACAGGCGGCGGCGCTGACGCTGTCGCAGCAGGCGATTACACTGCAAAAGGGCGAGGAATTCACCCTCGACGTCACCGCGCAAGGCGTTACCGACCTGAGCCTTGTCAACTACGAAATCAGCGCTCCGTCCGTCGCGGACGTGGTGCATATCGACAAAGCCACCCTCTCCATGACGATTCGCGGCATCTCCGCCGGCACGACGGACATCACCGTCACCTGCGGCGACCTCACACAAACCTGCACCGTCACGGTCATATAATACTATTCTCTGATAGAAAGTCTACTTTTTAATGAAGATTGGTATAACGCAGCAAAGGCGTGCCCGACAGGCACGCCTTTGCGATATCAATGAATCTTTTTACTTGTTTTCGCTGACCACGTCGCGGATGACCTGCGCGATGTGGGGTTGGGTGAGCTTGAACTCATCGAGCAGCTCCCACGCGGGACCGCTGTGACCGAACTCGTCCTGCACACCGATACGCGTGACCTTGACGGGGCAGGCGTCGGTGACGACCTCGCACACCGCGTCCGCAAGACCGCCGACGACGTTGTGCTCCTCGACGGTGATCATCCGTCCGGTCTCCTGCGCCGCCTTGATGATGATGTCGCGGTCAATCGGCTTGATGGTGTGAATATTAATCAGACGCGCGTGGATGCCCTCAGCCTCCAGCTCGCGCACCGCCTTGAGAGACTCGTTGACGACCAGACCGGTCGCGACGACGGTGACGTCGTTGCCCTCGTGCAGGGTGATGCCCTTGCCCAGCTCAAAGGAGTAGGTTTCGGGATCGTTGAAGCTGTCAATCGCGAGTCTGCCGAGACGGATATACACAGGACCGTCGTAGGCAATCGCCGCCTTGGTGGCTGCCTTCATCTCCCAGTGGTCGGCAGGATTGAGCACGACCATGTTGGGAATGGCACGCATGATGGCGATATCCTCGATGCACTGGTGGGTAGCGCCGTCCTCGCCGGTGGAGATACCGGCATGAGAGCCGGCAATCTTGACATTGAGACGCGGATAGGCAATCGAATTGCGGATTTGCTCAAAGGCTCTGCCGGTGGCAAACATCGCGAACGAAGCCGCTACGGGGATTTTGCCGACAGCCGCCATACCTGCCGCGACGCCCATCATGTTGCCCTCGGCGATACCGCAGTCGAAGAAGCGGTCGGGGAATTCCTTCTGAAACACGCCGGTTTTGGTAGCCGCCGCAAGGTCGGCGTCGAAAACGACGATATCTTTATTTTCCTTGGCAAGCTCGCACAGCGCTTCTCCGAAGCTCTCGCGCGTTGCCTTTTTGACTGTCTGCGCCATCAGCACTCGCCCTCCAATCTTTCAATCTCCGCCTGCAGCTCGGCGGTCGCCTGCTCGTACTGCTCCTTGTTGGGAGCGACGCCGTGCCAGCCGACCTGGTTTTCCATGAAGGAAACGCCCTTGCCCTTGACGGTTTTCATCAGAATCGCGGTGGGCTTGCCCTTGACGGTCCTTGCCTTGTCGAGAGCGGCGGCAATCTGCTCAAAATCGTGACCGTCAATCTTGATGACCTCAAAGCCGAAGGATTCAAACTTTTTGTCGAGCGGCTCAATGCCGGCGACCTCGTCCACGGTGCCGTCAATCTGCAGGCCGTTTTGGTCAACCATGACCACGAGGTTGTCAAGCTTGTGGTGCGCGGCAAACATCGCCGCCTCCCAGACCTGACCTTCCTCTACCTCGCCGTCGCCGAGGAGGGTGTAGGTGCGGTAATCCTTGCCGTCAAGCTTGGCGGCAAGCGCCATACCGCAGGCGGCGGAAATGCCCTGTCCGAGCGAGCCGGTGCTCATATCCACGCCGGGCGTTTTTTTCATATCGGGGTGACCTTGCAGCATCGCGCCGATATGGCGGAGGGAGGTCAGCTCGTTCCAGTCAAAGAAGCCCTTGAGCGCCAGTGTGGCGTAAAGGCTGGGACAGCAGTGACCTTTCGAAAGCACAAAGCGGTCACGATCCTCCCAATCCGGACGGAGCGGATCGACGCGCAGCTCCTTGAAATAGAGGTACGTAAACATATCCGCCGCCGAAAGCGAACCGCCGGGATGACCGGACTTCGCGTGATAGGTGCCGAGAATCGCGCCCATACGCGACTTCGCGGCAAGAATCTTTAGCTGCCTGAGTTCTGAAGTATCCATTTTTTACCCATCCTTTCCCGAAACTCCCGCAGGGAATTTCCAAACAGTCACGATGAAAATCCGCCGTTTTCCGACGGTTTTCCACCATACACAACTATACATATTATACACCATTTCGTTAAAAATTCAACAATGAAACGGGCGTTTTTTCAAATTGTCATAAAATACCTAATAAGCACCTTGAATCTACGGGAATTTGTGTTATAATTATGGATGTAAACTGAGTGACAGGAGACATCGCCTATGCTGCTGACCGCCGACGTCGGAAACACCAATATCAAATTCGGACTGTACCAAGGGGACGAGCTGTGCTTCAAGCTGCGCATCTCGACAGACGCGCGCAAAACCAGCGATGAAATCGCGGTGGAGCTGTTCACCTTTTTCCAGCTGCGCGGCATCATGCCCTCGCAGGTGGACGCGGCGATTATCAGCTCGGTGGTGCCGAAAATCACCCAGCCGCTGCGCGAGGCGATTCATATGGCGGCAGGCGTCAAAAGCCTTGTCGTCGGTCCCGGGCTGAAAACCGGCATGGAGCTGCGCATTGACCGCCCCGAAACCCTCGGCGGCGACATTGTCTGCGGCTGTGTCGGAGCGCTCGAAACATACGGCAGTCCGCTGATTATGATTTTCATGGGCACCGCCACCGTCATCGGCTATGTTGACCGCGGCCGCGCCTATCGCGGCGGCGCGATTGCCCCGGGCGTCGGCATCTCGCTTGACGCGCTGACCAACAACGGCGCGCTGCTGCCGGCGGTGGAGCTGCGCGCTCCGAAAAGCGTGATTCGCACCAACACCGTGGATTGCATCCGCTCGGGCGTGATGTTTGGCACGGCGTGTATGCTCGACGGCATGATTGACAAATTTCTTGCCGAAGCCGGCGAGGACTGTCAGATTGTCGCCACCGGCGGTCTGGCGCCGCAGATGATTCAAAGCTGCTCGCACCGCATCACCTACGATGAAAATATCATTTTGGAGGGACTGCGGCATATTTACCTGAGAAACAGGAAATAAGCCGCGCGTCGCCCGACTTTCAAAACCGCTGCAAATGAGCGCAAGCTCTTTGTAAATAAAAATGCGTCTCACCTGTGTAACTGTTGACAGGGAGACAGCAGGAGGTTATTTCATGAAAAAACAGAACACAAACAGCAAGACCTTCACCATGGTGGGCTTGGCAATCCTGACAGCAATCATCATTGTGCTGCAGGTCGTCACCACGTACTTCCCCACCAAGCCGTTCGCGATTACGCTGGCGCTGATTCCGATTGTCATCGGCGCGGCACTGTACGGCGCGGGCGCGGGCGCGTATCTCGGCGCGGTATTCAGCGTCGTGGTCATCATCATGTGCGCGGTCGGCGCGGACGCAGGCGGCGCGATGGTATTCTACGCGAACCCGTTTCTCTGCATCCTGCTCTGCCTGCTCAAGGGCGCGGCGGCAGGCTTTGTCGCAGGTCTTGTTTACAATGCCGTGAAGCGGAAAAATGAGATCGTCGGCGCGGTCTTGGCGGCGCTGTGCGCGCCGGTTGTCAACACCGGCATCTTCGTTCTCGGTCTGTTGGCGCTGCCGCCCTTCCGCGAGGTGCTCTCCACCTGGGCAGGCGATACCGACATCCTGTTCTTTGCGATTATCGGTCTGACCGGCATCAACTTCCTTGTCGAGCTGGGCGTCAACATGATTCTCTGCCCCGTGATTGTCAAGGTTGTCCACGCGATTAAGAAGGCTTAATCTCATCCGATTACAGATATCCGCTCAAGGGAGATGATTGTTTTGAAGGAGCAAATCCTCGCGCTGTTGGCGCAGCACGACGGCTATATTTCCGGTCAGGCACTGGCGCAGGCGCTCGGAGTGTCGCGGCAGGCGGTCTGGAAGGGCGTCAGGGCGCTCAAGGACAGCGGCTGTGAAATCGAGTCCACGCCCAACAAGGGCTACCGGCTGACCGCGCTGCCGGCGTATCTCAACGAGATTGCCATCCGGCGCCACCTGCATACGGCGGTGCTCGGCAAAAGCCTTGTCGTGCTCGACGCGGTCGGCTCTACCAACGATTATCTCAAGCGCATGGGAGCGGACGGCTGCGAAAACGGCACCGTCGTCACCACGCGCGAGCAGGTCGCCGGCAAGGGACGGCTGGGCAGGAGCTGGGCGAGCAAGCGCGATGAAAACCTCGCGTTTTCCATATTGCTGCGTCCGCAGTTAGCGCCGAAGGACGCGACGCCCATTACACCGCTTGCCGGACTCGCCATCTGCAAAACCCTGCGCAAAACCACCGGACTCGACTGCAAAATCAAATGGCCGAACGACGTGATTATCGGCAGCAAAAAGCTCGTCGGCATCCTGACCGAAATGAGCGCGGAATTTGACGCGGTGGAGTACATCGTCACCGGCATCGGCGTCAATGTTGACCAAACGGAATTCCCCGAGGAAATCGCGCACAAGGCGACCTCGGTGCTGCTCGAAACCGGCACCCGCTTCGACAAAAACCGCCTGTTGGCGGCGCTGCTCGACGGGCTTGAAAAAGCGTTTACACGCTACAATTTGTCGCTGCCGCCGGACGCGCTGGAGGAATACACCTCGCTGTGCGCGACCATCGGCAGAACCGTGAGCTTTCAAAAGGGCACGCGCACCCTCAGCGGCACGGCGGTGGAAATCAACGCCGACGGCGAGCTGCGCGTCATGCTGCAGGACGGCTCCATCCGCACCGTCAACTCCGGCGAGGTCACCGTGCAGGGCATTTACTGAGTGCATGATCCAATACAAAAGGAAAGGTTTGCTTGCTTCAAACCTTTCCTTTTTTTGTCGAAATATTTCCGTTTGCCTTACCGTAGGGGACGGCTTCCCCGCCGGCCCACTGCACAAAACGTCCGGCTTTCAGGGACGTCTGGGACGCCGTCCCCTACAGCGTTCCTGTCATCCTGAGCGGTCACCTTTTATACCAATCTTCATTAAAAAGTAGACTTTCTACTTTTTAATAGCGCCGTAGGCGCGTCAAGATTGTATAAGACGGCAATTGCGCTTTTGCGCAATTGGAAAACGCGCCAAGCGTTTTCTCTCTGATAGAAAGTTGTCT
>JAFUUV010000280.1 GCA_017471345.1 Ruminococcus sp. | reverse complement strand
CAAAGACGAATGGATTATAGATGAACCAGCCGCCGAGATTGTCAGGCGTATATTCAAGATGTGCGTATCGGGACTCGGACCGTCGCAGATTGCAAAACAGCTTAAATCCGATGAAGTGATGACTCCGACGGAATACTGGATCAGCATTGGCAGAAACTGTGGCAAGCCACCGAGCGTATCGTACCATTGGTGTTCTGACACGGTTGCTTCCATTCTTAGTAAGCAGGAGTATTGCGGAGATACGGTCAACTTTCGTAGCCAACGCAAGTCCTTCAAGAACAAGAAGAAGGTTGAGCTTCCGCCCGAACAATGGTTAGTATTTGAAAACACCCACCCGGCTATTATTGATAGAGAAACCTTTGAACTTGTAAAGGAGCTGCGCAAGAACAAGCGAAAGCCGACAAGAACAGGAATCGTCAGTATGTTTTCGGGATTGGTTTATTGTGCCGACTGCGGTGAGAAGTTGTATTACAGCGCAACCAACAACTATAGGGAAAGTCAAGCGTACTTCTTCTGTTCATCCTACCGTAAGAACTCTGATGTGTGTTCTGCCCACTATATCAGGGAAAAGGTCATCTACCCACTGGTACTGGAGAATATGAAGAGAGTATTTCTGAATGTTCAAGCCTACGAAAAAGAGTTTGCCCGAAAGCAAATGAATTGCTACACAGAGGAGAAACGCAAAGAGTTGGCGGCGAAACGCCGAGAACTGAACAAAATCAAAAAGCGAATATCTGAAATAGATGACCTCATCTTAAAAATCTATGAGGATAACGTCTCGCATAAGATTTCGGACGAACGCTTTGAAGTGTTCAGCAAAAGATATGAAGCCGAACAGCAGGAGCTAAAGGCAAAGATACCTGAGCTTGAAGCCTATCTGTCAACTGAAACCGATAAGACCGATAACTTGCAGAAATTCATAGCGAAAGTAAAGCAAGTCACCAGCCCTACTGAACTGACATCGGAACTAGTCAATGAGTTTATCGACAAGATTATTGTTTCCGCTCCTCGCTATCTTGACGGCAAGCGGTATCAGCTGATAGATATTTACTACAAAGGCGTTGGTATCATCAATATCCAAACACCCGAAGAATTTGAAAAAGGCTTCCAAGCCAAAATGAAACAGCGCAGACAAAAGTCTGCGTAACCAAAAAAACTACGGCATAGCATAAAGCCGTGCCGTAGTTAAATACATAAGATTTTACAAGAGCCGCCCATTAGGGTGTAACTTCCTTACGAAGTACACCCTAAAGACTGCCTTTTTTGGTGCCGGTGACCGGACTCGAACCGGTACGGTATCGCTACCGGCGGATTTTGAGTCCGCTACGTCTGCCAATTCCATCACACCGGCAAATTTACCTTTACTATTATACATGACGATTTCAAAAAAATCAAGTCTTTTCTTTCTAAAGGCCGAAATTTATTTTATGGACAGAAAAAGCTATCCGTGCTATAATAAAAGAGTTATTTCAAATACATACCCTCGCGAGGAGGAATAGGATGCTTCGTTTTTTAATCGGTCGAAGCGGTACCGGAAAAACACACGCCATTTACCGGATGATTCAGGAAAAAATTCAAGCCGGAGAGGATAAACTGATTGTATTGATTCCCGACCAGGTCAGCCTTGAAACAGAAAAGGCAATATTAGAGATACTGGGAGCACCGGATAAGCAAAAGGTCAATGTCTTTGGCTTTGCCAAGCTGTGCCGTTTCGTTTATGAGCAGACCAAAAATCCGCCGCTCGCTGTGGCAGATAACGGTACGCGAGCTGTTGTGATGAGCTGTGCGCTGGATGATCTCAACGATTCACTCCGGCTTCTAAAGCCGCGCAATAACCGCAGTCTGACTTCTTTAATGCTCAATACCTTGTTAGACTGTAAAAATAATCGTGTCACCGCAAAGGATTTGCGTAGGGTTTCCGCAAATGGCGTGGTGGGGGATGAAACGCTGAAAAAGAAACTCTTGGATACCGCGGATATTTTTGATGTATATAGCGGTCGTCTGGCACAGTCACACGCGGATCCGCTGGATGATCTTGATCGCGTCAACGATATCTTGCTTCATCATCCGGAGGTGTTTCGCGGTTATATGCTGTTTATTGACGCGTTCAGCGGATTTACCGCCCAGCAGATGCGCGTTATCGAGCATTTGCTGCTCCAGTGTCAGGAGGTTGTGCTGGCGCTTTCCGTAGAGCCGCTTTCAATCGTGGAGGAAGGTGTATTTGCCACAACCGCGCAGACCTATCATCGTTTCCGTCGGTTTGCAAGGGAACAAAATCTGACGATTTTGCCGACAGTCCGTCTGAATCAACCGCATCGATTTCATTCCGAGGAGCTTGCCTTTTTAGAGGAGTCGGTTTTTCGTGGAGCGGACTTCACCGAAACCTATGAAGCGGCTCCCGAGGATATTATGCTCTATCCGGCGGATGATACCTATGATGAATGTGAGTATGTCGCGCGGGAAATTCAAAAGTTGGTGCTGCACTATGGTTATTGCTTCAACGAAATCGGCGTTATTACGCATGATACCAAATTATACAGCGGCATTATCAATGCGGTTTTTGATAAATATCAGATTCCGTATTTTTTAGATGAACACAAGGATTTGGATGTCAAGCCGATTGCGCGCGCGGTTAACGCGTCTTTTCGAATTGTATTGGATAATTTCGAGCGCAGCGATGTACTTTTATTGCTGAAAAGCGGCTTATTGGATTTTACCGAACAGGAAATCCGCGATTTTGAGGACTATATCTTCGTCTGGGATATCGACAATGCCGGCTTCAAAAAGCCGTTTACCCAAAGCTCACGCGGCTTCGGAGAGCCGCCGGAAACGGACACTAAGAGGGATCATGCTGAAAAAATTCGCGCTGCCGTTGTGTCCGCTTTGCTTTCATTCAAAAGTTGCTGTAAGGATCAGTCGGCAGGAGAGATAACGAAAGCGCTTTATACACTTCTTACGGATCAATTTCATATTCGAGACGGTATGGACAGACTGTGCGCAAGACTGGAAAACAGCGTATCCGAGCAGCTTTCGCAGGAGCAGGTGCGCATTTGGGAGCTGTTTGTCAGAGCGCTTGACCGTCTCAAGGATGTCATCGGCAACGAAATCATCTCTTTGCGTCGCTACTATGAGCTTTTGTCTATGGAGCTTTCGGCGATTGAATTTGCCGAGATTCCGCGCTATCTCGATTCCGTCATCATTACAAACGCCCAGCGTGTACGCGATCCGCATTATCGCGCGGTATTTCTGATTGGCTGTACCGAAGGCAGCTTTCCGGCAAATCCGCAGAACAACGGATTGTTTTCCGACTATGAACTGCAGGCGCTTTCCGCTCAGGATTTAAGAATCAATGACAGCCCTGTAGATTTTGTGAATTTAGAGTTGTTTATGGCGTACAATTGTCTGTCAGCGGCGTCGGACAGGCTGTTTCTCAGCTATCCGAAGTTATCGCTTTCCGCAGCAAATGAGGAGAGTGCCGGCGGCAGACTTAAGCCCTCTGTGCTGATTAGCGAGGTACAAAAGCGTTTTCCGTTGCTGAAACCGGTTCTGAAAACACAAACGCCTTACGCGGATATGATGGTCAACCCCGCGACCGCTTTTGAAGCATATTCACTTTCTCTGACAGATGATCAAGCGGATTTATCTGTTTTGCGTGAGGTATTCGCAGCGGATGATGAATATGCTGCGCGGCTGGACGCCGTCGAAAACGCGGTTTCCCATCAACCCTTTGCTATTCGCAGCGCCGAGAAGGCGGACGCCTTGTTCGGAAAGGTGCTTGATAATTCTGCATCCAAGGTGCAGACCTTTTATCAGTGTCCCTTCCGATATTTCTGTGCCTATGGCCTGCGGATTGATGAACAGCGACGGGCGGAAATTGACCCCTTGGAACGCGGGAATCTGGTGCATAAGGTGCTTGAACGCTTTTTTGATGTTTACCGCAGCAAGGAAGCTTATGGAAAGCTGACGGAGAAGGATATCAAAGCCTTTGTCTCTGATGAGTTTCAGGCGTATCTGAACACCTATATGGGCGGAACGGAGGAAAAGACCGGCTCCTTTACCTTTCAGCTTGAGGGATTGATGGATAAAACTGTCAAAGTAATCGCGTATATTATTGATGAACTGCTGCACAGCGCCTTCGAGGTGGAGGATACCGAGCTGGATTTCCCAAATGATATGCTCGGCTATAGCTATCTGCTTCCCGATGGCCACGAAATCCGTATCCGTGGCAAGGTGGATCGTGTAGACAGCTCTGAGCAGAACGGATTAAAATATATCCGCATTATTGATTATAAATCCAAAACCGTCAGCAAGGGTTTCAGTCTTGCGGAAGCCTATTATGGTCTTGATTTGCAAATGTTGATTTACCTGATTGCCATCACCCGCAACGGCGGTTATCGCTACGGAGATTTCAAGCCGGGCGGCGTGCTGTATTCCAATGTTCTTTTTGGTACCTTCAGCGAGGATGACGCAAAGGAAAGCTCGACCGACGACCTCATTCGTGACGCGTTCAAGCTGAAAGGTCTGTATGTTGACGAGGAAAAATTCAGTATCGCGGATAAGTCACGCTTTAAGCCGCGTTCCAGTACTAAGGTGACGCCTGAAGAACTGGACATTGTATTCGGGAAGGTGGATTTGTTAATCAAGGAGATGGGAGAGAGCCTTTACAGCGGTATTATACCGGCGCAGCCGCTGAGGAACGGTTCATCCACAACCTGTGCATACTGTGCCTACACAGATGTTTGCGCGTATCATATGAGTGAGCCGAAACAAAATATGTTTGCGGCAGTTCGCCGGAATAAGCGGGATTATATTCTCAGCAAAATGAAAGAAGATGTGGACGCGGTGAAAGAAGGGGAGGTGAACGGCAATGGCTGATAAAGCAGTCAAATGGACGCAAGACCAAATCAACGCCATCCGTTCCGATGGCACGGTTCTTGTTTCGGCGGCAGCCGGATCCGGCAAAACCGCTGTTCTGGCACAATATGTTCTGCGGCAAATCACCGGAGAAAACAGCGTCGATGTAGACCGTCTGCTGGTGCTGACTTTCACACGTGACGCGGCTTCGGAGATGAAGCAGCGTATCCAAAAGGAGCTGGACAAGCGCATTGCCAGCGAAGGCGCCGTTCCTCAGCTGCTGCGGCAAAAGCAGAAGCTATATACCGCGCATATTTCTACCACGGACAGCTTTTGTTCCTCTCTGGTACGCGAACGGTTCTCTGCGTTGGGAATCGCTCCTGATTTTCGTATTGCCGGTGACGAAGAAATTGCCACCGTCAGTTCGAAGGCACTCGATATGGCGCTGGAAGCTTTTTATGCCTCCAATTCTCCGGATTTCCGTGCCTTGTTACGCGCCTTCGCGTCAAACGGCACGGATTTCGGTTTGCGCGATGTGGTGGTAAAAATTCATCGTTTTCTGCAAAACCAACCCTTCCGTCCGCAATGGCTGGACGAATGGGTGAAGCGATACACACGTATGGATTTTACAAGTACCGAGTGGGCGCAGGAGCTGTTGCGTGCGATGCCGTCGCTGTTGGAGGATATGCGGTCTGAACTGTCTGCCGCAATAGCGACAAACGAGCTGACTCCACCGTTGCAAGCACTGTTGATACCGCTTTTAGAGTCGGATCTTGTCAGTCTTAGCGAGGCGGGCGGAGCGCTGACTCAAAAGGGCTACAGCGGCTTTTGCCAAAAACTGACAGAGTTGTTTGTCGCATCTTATCCGGAGACGCCCAAAATCGAAGAGAAGCTCTTGAAGGGCAAGAAAACCGCCGTCAAAAACCTACTTTCCCTTCGCGCTTCTGTGCGTGAAAAATTGCTTTCCTTCCTCGGTGCGGAGGATGAGATCAGCCGTTTTTCCGGCATGATGGTGACGCTTAGTGAAATTGTCAGTGCCTATGACCGCGAGGTGGGAAAGCTCAAGGAACGACGTAATATCCGTACCTTTTCGGATGTCAGCCTTTTAACGGTACAGCTGCTTGCGGAGTGCTGTGTCAAAGAGGAGGCGGAATTTTGCACCGGCGGTTTTTATTAACGCCGCACCGCGCTTGCCAATGAACTTTCCGATCGGTATGTTCGTATCCTTATTGATGAGTATCAGGATGT
>JAFUUV010000279.1 GCA_017471345.1 Ruminococcus sp. | reverse complement strand
CGCGTATCAGATTTCAAAAATTCGGTATAGGTTATACCGTTATAATTTCCTCCGTAAGTAGCAAACGCAGATTGAATGGTACTGTGCAGATAATCACATTGTTGTTTGATGGAAGAACCCTTGAAGCCGGACGGCGTATATTCCAGACACCACTGACACAAGCCGTAGAATTCATCACCGTTAAAATGTCCGACGATATCCCAATCCAAATCAAGCGTATCTCCGCCGCACTCGCGCATCATATTGCCAATGATACCGGCGGCGACACTGTCTGAATATCCATAGCCTTTCAGGTAAGTCCATACCTGTGTTGCGGCGTCTCCCGAAACAGGTTTTTCGGGCTGTTTGAATTGACCGTAACCTAAAATCTCCCTGTGGCCGACAGCGTATTGTTTTTGGCGAACCGCGTCTCCGCTGTTACCCTCAATGGTATAAACAGTGCCGTTCTCAACCTTCTCAACAATACCGGTGTGATCACCGTTACCATCCAAGCCGTCGTATTCCCAATCAAAGAAAATAATATTTCCCGGCTTCGGCGTCGCCGAACCGGGCAGCCATTGGTTCTTCGCTCTGAACCAATCTGCGCCGTCATCGACAACAGAGTATTGAGGTACTAAACCCGAATCAAGGTAGCCACACTGATTAGCGCACCAAGATACGAAAATGCAGCACCACTCTACTCTGGACGGGAAGCCATACCATCGCCAATACTTTTCTCCACCGGCATTGCCTAATTCCTTTTTGGCGACATTTACAATATCTGTGTTGCCTCCGGACAAACCGATGGAATAGTTGAAAGCGTCATTTGTAAGGTTCGTACCAAACTTTTTGTTTATCGCCTTTATCAATTCCGCGTCAGATTGCTTTGCCTTGAAGCACGAAACAAGATTATCCACGAACTTGGCGTCACCTGCCTTTTCGTATAAAGCGCCCATATACAACATGTGCGCCTTTTGGATTTGTTCATTAGTGAATTTTTTCGCCTGCATCTTCGATGTGATTTGTCCGAGAATCTTGTCCATCTGTTCGCTTTTTGCCCAATCCGCTTCGTTCATCTCAGCCTTAACCGCAGCCTTTAAGCCCTCGGTGTCAATCTTGATTTGTCCGGTGCCGAGAGAAATAATAACGGCAAACGGTATCATGATGATGATTAACGCACCCAGCACGATACCGCCTGCCCATTTTAAAACCTTTTTATCTGTTAATAATGAGACGGCAACCTTTTTCAAGGCCGCGCCTACTGAAAAACTCATCTTTTCACCTCCGATTTAAAAAGCAAAGGATAGCATAGCACAGCACTACTCTCTAACCTCTACATCTCCCGTAGCGATATAAACAATGCTCTTTTTCGGAATATAATAGTTTTCACCAAACAAATTGATAACAGAGAATACCGTGTCATCGCTTGCCTTTTTGAATTTGGCAATAATGCCTTTCTCAAAAGGCAAATCATAGTCTTCTTCAACATGGATTGTGTGACCGTTTGTAAGGTGAATAATGTAATGTTGGAATGTTCCTTTCAAGTTTAATTCGTTCATAATCAAACCTTTCTTTTCAATAAAAAACACCGACTGATTCTTTTCGAACCAATCGGTGTTACTGATAATTGTTGTACGATTTATTCTTCTTTATGTCTGCGCTTTATCTTTACTGCCGTCAACTCATAGCTCATATCAAGCAGCATTTTGACTTGCTCATCATCCGCGCTGCCGTCTAATGCAACGGAAATCCACTTGTCCTTGTTCATGTGATAAGCCGGAAAAACACCCGGTTCACTTCTTAACGAACCAACAAGCAGAGGGTCGCATTTCAGATTGACAATATCAATCATTCCATCTGAACGGATACCTAACCGCGTCTTGGGTATCGTCATCACAAGGGCAAACCACTTCCGGTTGTTCTCATGACGGTATACAGCGGCGTCCGGTGTACTCTCCCAAGGAAAATCAGGAGCGGTGCTGTAGGCTTCCGCGATATGCTTTTGCAATTCTGACTTATTCATAACTCATCAATCCTTATACGCTGTTACAAACGGCTGCTCATAGGGTTTGGCATTCTGTGTGCATGGTCCCTCTCGCCACATTTCAAAGAACCGTGCAAGCGGAACAATATAATAACCGTCCTGATAATGGTCGGTCACATCATAGGAATCCGCCATGATTAACACATCATCATACGGACTATCCGTGCCGCAGGTGTCAATGCCGATGATTGTCTGCCAGTGTCCAGACCAATCCACCCAATCCACCATGATAGGAGTACCCGAATCAATTTGCTGAATCACATAGGATTGGAAATCTTCAAGGGTTGCAAACAAAGGTGTTGTGTCTGCGTGATACGCTACCCTGTAACCTATCTCTTGCAAAAAATCAGCTAAAGCCTCAACTGAGGTGCCGTGACCGGGATGTGCCTTGGTACGATCGGCGATTTCCATTTCATTGAATTCATGGTTACCGTAGTAGTTCAGCACCATCAATGCCGCCGCGCTGCCGCAGGTATACTCCGTTGTCTGCTGATAGGTCTGAAAATGCGGAAGGATATGCAATGAACCTCCGCTTTTCATGTTATAAAAATCATTGACAGTATAGTACCGGCTGTCAGGGTGGTCAAGTGCATTTCCAAAGGCATTTGCACCATTGCCGTCCTTGACAGTATCCATGCTCTCGTCCGGCATGATGATACGACGTTCAGGCGGACGTGGTTTTCTGCGGCACACAATCAGAAGTGTCATAACGAATGTAAGCAGGATAATTACTCCAAATATTATCATAGCAAATATTTCCTGTTTTGTCTACCGTCAGTCACATCGTTATTCCTGACATTTCTTCTCCACTGCCATTTGTGAGATATTCACCGGAAATCACGGCATTTAACTCTCCGTCCGTGTATTCCACACTTTCAAACTCAGGACGGGCGTTGAGCATATCTGCAAGCAAAAACTTATCCAATACATTCGGCTGAAAGTCAATTTCGATATCAGATAAATCGGAATGGAACTCGCCGTTCTCCTGACTGTTCACCGCAAGCTGCGTTACTTCCTCAACTACGTCCACTATATCTTGGACATACGCCTGCAAGCTCGGATACTGTTCCATAGCGAGCAATTGCTTGGCGTTTGGAACGTAGGCAGAATATCGAGGATAGCTGTAGCCCTGCGGATCGATAAGGATGCCGTCGTCGCCTGCTTCGTCAAGTGCCAAAATGCAGTGACGGGTGTTGTCGTTGGTAACAGGCAGCTTATCGCGCAATTCTGCAATGAAATCAAAATCATCCGATGTACAGTTTTTCAAATATTCAAACTGCCAGTGTCCGAGGGTTACTACCTCATCTACCTGACACCTTTCTGTTTGCAAGTCTGTCACCTTATACTGTAAGGGTGTTTCAATAATCATCTGCCGCCTGCCTTTCCGAACATAGCCGACTTATAATCGGGTGCGATTACCTGAAGGAGATACCGCTCGTTGCCGCAGCGGTAAAGACAGGAGCCGCGGTCGGGATACTTAATCAGTTCGAACTCGCTCGGTTCAACCATGAGCGCGTCCATGTACTCCTTCGGATTGATCTGTCCCGCGTTGAACAGGAATTGATGCGTCGGGATAGAAAACAGCGGCTTTGTAAACTCACGGATGCTCGGAATCAGGAAATCCTCAATGTTCTGACTGGCGAGAATGATTGAGCTGTCCTTTTTGCGGACACGCTTCATCGCATTTCGAATATACTCAATCGCCGTCATATTCGTCAGAAACAGATACAGCTCGTCGATGGACGCTGCCGTGCTGCCCTTTCCGAGAAGCTGATTGCTCATGTACGACAGAATGTTGAACAGCAACGCATCCTTCAACTTTTTGTTCGTGTCCATCAAGCCCTTAACGCCGAACACAAGGAACTCAGAGTCGTTGATGTTGGTGTAGCCGTTGAAGTATTTCGATTCCGCGCCGATACACATAGAATTGAGTCCAAGGCAAACCTCGCGCAGAATGTCCTCTGAATAAAGCGGTTTGATGCTGCCGTCAAAGGTTTTGTATTCCTTTTCGCAAAGGTCGTAAAAATCGCTCATGGTGGGGTAATCGGTTGATTTCAGCAGGCTGTAGTCGGTCGTATCGGTGATACCGAAACGGTTGTAGAGCTTAATCAGCATCAGCTCAATCGTATCGATGTGCGCATCGCTGAAATCCTTATAGCTGCGGAAGAAATCCTTGAGGAAAGCAATATGCTGACTCAGCCTTGTCACCTTCTTAAAGGCTTCGGGCGTATCAATATCAATTTCTCCCGAACCGTCTGTCCACGCTTTTGGTTCCAGCGGATTGATAATGCTGTCGCCGGACATAAAATCAATGTAGGTGCCGCCAAGCGCGGAGCAGATTTCTTCATACTCCGCTTCGGGATCAAGGCAGATAATGGATTTGCCGGACTCGCGGATATTGGTCAGAATCAGCTTGAGCAGATAGCTCTTTCCCTGACCGGAGTTACCGAGAATCAGGATATTGGACGTTGTCTTGTCCTCGGCTCGTCTGTCGAAGTCAACCAAGATATTCGTTCCAAACTTATCTCTGCCGATGTACAAACCCTTCGGGTCGGTCTTGCCTGAAAAGTTGAAGGGATAGAGATTGGCGACTGAGCTTGACGGCAAAACACGCTCAAATTGCGCGCCAAACTGATTCGCGCCCACGGGCAGAACAGAGAGAAAACCCTCCTTTTGCCGCAGCGTCAGCTTATCCACGGAGAGCTTTGAACGTGTCAGCTCCATTGTAATATCACTTTGTAAATCACGGAGTTTTTTCAGCGTCTTTGCCTTTAACTCTATGAAAACACAGCAGTGAAGCAGTATTTCCTTGTTTTTGCGAAGGTTTGCCATAAGCTGAATAACATCCTGCAGGTTACCTTCCGCCTCAATGGTATCATTCACGTCGGTACCGCCTGTTTTCAGTTTGTTTGCTCTGGTGGCGTTCTGCATAATCTTGCGCTGCTCAAAGGATTCGACCAGTCTGTGATAGATACGCAGCGTAACACCGTTCCGGTCGCCGAGCTGCGACAAAATCGCCTGTTCTTCCGTTGTCGGCGGATACTCTTTTAACGCCCATACAGAACGGAAACTGTCACCGATAATGTAATAATCGGTATGAAATTTGATAGTACTCGGCAGAATACAGTCAAAGAAGTCCTTGGTTCGGATTTCCTCTTGCTGCTCCAGCGTGAGTACCTTCTCTTTTTTCTTTGCCATAATTCCTCCTTGCGCCGTTTTGCGAAGCAGAATGCGCAAGAAGTCATACAACAGAAATCAGCCGTTAAGCATTCGCAAAACGACTGATATAATGGTTTAGTTATTTATTTTTGTACAGCAATCACAATCAGACGGTTATCCTGACCGTCATTTGTACAGGTTGAAAGCGTAATGAGTTTTTGCCCGTACTTGGGCTGACTGCCGATGGTGTACAAGGCTCTCTGAGATATGTCCTTTATCTTTTGGTCAAAAAATGCCTTGTTAGGTGCATTTTTGAGGTTATAGAACATATCGTTGCTCTTGACTTTAGCAACAGCGTATACGCTGTACTTTATTACACCCTGTTCTGTTTCAAGCTGAATCACCGAATGTTGCTGTGCAAAACTCTTGCCAGTATAATTCAGCAACGGAGCAAACATAGTTCCGACGTTCATATCATGACCGTAAATAATCATGTTGTCGCCGTTTAATTTACAGCCTGCGTCAAGAAACGGAACACCTGAAACGCTGTAGTCGCCGTAAAAATTCAAATTGAGATATTTCTCGGGATTGTTCGGCGTATGCATAACAGGGTAATCAATGGTGGTTCCGTATATGGAAAGCCATCCAATGCACTCGCTGTTGATTTCACGCAGTGATTTGAAATCATGGACGTGGTTCCGGTAAGTATCACCGGCAAGGTGTACAAAATCCTGTTCGTCAACCTTTGCCGCCGTATCTGCGTCAAACGTAGTGCTTTCAGTGGTAGTGGGCAAAGTTGTTTCATCAGGAACAGCTTCATCGTTTGTTGTTTTCGTGGCCTCGTCCAGCTGTTCAAAAGCGTTCTGATCGTTTTGCCGTTGAGCGTAATCGTTGTAAAGCATAAAACCCGAAACGCCAAGTGCTGTCAGACAGACAGCAAGACAGACACAGAGGATAATTTTAATCTTCACTGCCGCCATTCACCTCCAAGAATTGTTCGCCGTCGACATCGGGCATCTGCTCACCGTATAAGCTTGCGTCGAAGTAGATGGCGAGCATACGCTTGATGTCCGGCTTTTTCAGATGGCGGAAGTCGAATCCTTCCTCGCGGAGCTTACGCTCAATGTCAGCCGAAGACTTCTGCTTATCAGACTTGCCACCCTTGATTCGTGCTACAAGCATAAACTGACGCGCAGTGGAGATATCGGTCTGAACACTGTTGAGAAAATCCATGTCCTTCTTAATCAGCTTGCGGATATTGGGATTCGGCTCATCTTCAAGTCGTTCCTTCAGATAGAGCTTGTTGTCATCGAAGCATTCCGATGAATCGGTACAGCTAACCTCAATGTCCGGCATTGCCGAAAGCAGCACCATCATGTTTCGGATTTTCGCCTCAATATTCGTTGCGGAAAGTACCGAAATATTGGTCGGTGTGAGTGCATAAAAAAGCAGCTCATCTTTGCCAACCCTGATTCCGTGTTTAGTGAAGGTCTTAATGCCGATGAGCTGCTGAACCGAGCGTCCTTTTTTCTTTTTCTGTTGTTTTTTTGCCAAGCGATTCACCTCCATTCAAAGTATTGCTGTGTGCTGATAAAAAACTTGACAGCATATCTCAGATAGTCGATGATGGTGGTATCATCTAAACGAATGCTAAGAAAGGCATAGAGCAAGGTCGCCGCCGCGGGCAGGAAAATGTGTGTCTGCACCAAAATCACAACCGATAGCAGTGCGGCAATGCCCATAATCAAAAAATCCCGCAGATTCCAAAGCCAAAGGTTTGCCTTTGCACGGAGATTCTGCGGATAAATATATTGTGTCATTGTATTCCTCCAAAATAAAAAGACGCCGCATTTCAGCAGCGTCTTGATAAAAAATATTTTTTACTCTTTTTACAGCGTCAAATCAAAGGAATCCTGTTCCGTTTCATCCTCGGAAGGTTCTTCCGAAATAATTTCCCGAACAACGCATTGTCCGTTTAGAATAAATGCCTTTACGAAGTTGCGGTTTATCTCAATAGGGATTTCGGCAAAGCTTTCATCTATCATTTCATCCGTAATTTCCGGCAGTTGCAAATCTTGCAGCATAGACCTTGCTGTGGGTTTGCTTTGGACAAAATCACGGAAAAAGCCGACGATTCCGTCGTGCTCACGGTTGGAGCTATTCGGGTATCCGCGCGATATGAGCGCGATGTTATTGTCGTAGTTCGGCGCCATGGAGATAATCTCTCCTGTATGTGCGTCACGCAGGAATCCGAAATTTTCTGTGTGCCGATCCATGTTATAGCATATGCTGTCCAACCAGATGATTTTGAGATACTGTTCGGCAAGCTGCGGCGAAATTGCGTAGATTTCGTCAAAGCAAACGCCGTAATCGTCATTCTCTCCGACAAGCGCGGACATCGGTTCGAAGATATATGACGTTCCGTCTGTGAAATTTTTTGAGCGGATATATCCGTCATGAAGCTCATAATGAACCATGTCAAAGCCCAGCTTTTCACCGAGCCTACAGATAAACAGCTCCGAAAAATATTCATTTTGATTACCGCTCTTATACATCCACCAAGCTCCGTCAATCAGCCGCCAGCACTTTTCGTAGCTTCCGGTATTGGTCAACTCCGGCGTTCTGGATGGCTTATGAGAAAAGCCGTTTGGATCTCCTCGCAGCGCAAGGCTGTCAAAATAATTCTCCTTGAAGCGAATATCCTCAAAGGTTGCATTTGAACCCTCGGGTCGGAACCAATATCGATCCGTTATGGTTGCGGCATTCACGGCGAGCGCAATCTGCGCGTCATCAGCTGTATGCAAGCGAAGTGCTTTTTTCAGCAGTCTTGAGTTTGTTCTGTGAGTATCAATGGCGCGTGATGCAAGCCATCCCTCAAAATCCTTTGTCCTTTTTAAGTACAAAGGCAGGAGCGTATCATCACAATCGGTGATTTCGCCTTTTTTTACGGTGGCAATCACCTTATCCTCTGATAATAGTTCTCCCGTAATACTGATCATTTTCTCGCCGCCTTTCGTATGAGATAAGCATCCTTTCCGCAGTTTTTCCGTTGTTCACAGTATACCCTATATTTTTGAAACAGTCAATAGAGTATATAATCATTACTGCATTTCTCCGATTCCTATGCCATTGTCAAAGGCGTCCTCACAGAACTCCTTGGGTGTCTGATGATAAGCCTCATGGATTTTTGCTGTGATAAGGTCTTTCATGAGCTGTGATTCCGCATTGGTTGGAATGTAATCGAAGTACGATGAGCCGTCATCGCGGTCTATCTCACATTCGACTGAAAGCGTATCCTCATACGGATTATACCTTCCATACATATTCAGCCATGTGTCCTCATCGTGAGATATGTTAATGTTGAATTTACTGTTTACATCAAACCAGCATTCAAAACTTACAAGGATTTCCTCCCCTATATCACAATCGACGTCCATATCATGTTCAACATCGAGGTCTTCCTTGGTAAATTCTCCGTTTATGTTCATGTGCTTCGCCTCACTTTACAGCCCGGGCAACAGAACGCGTCAGATTAACTGCTGTAGTTGTTGCGTGAACAACGCTCATCATATTAACCTTAACCGAACTATCCAAACCGAACTGCTGTGCAATACGCGGCACTTCATTTGCCGACAGCAGAATGCCCATGCCGAGCAGCATGTTATCGGGAAATGTCAGTAAGCCGAGATATAGGATGCTTGTCTGTAAAAAAGCGGTCAAACAAATGGCCGCAACCTGCTTCATCCACTGCACAAATCCGTCTGTGTATCCTCTCGGTACGGAAAACATATACAATGAGCCAACCGCCATTTGTATCAGCAAGATACCACCGCGCTTGATATTCTGGAAGAATATTTTGACCACACAGTATGCAAATGCAATAAGGCACAGTAAATTAAACAAATTAAAGTTGGTTTGTGCCGACACCTTAAATGTTCCTTCTAAAACAGAGGTGCTTTCACCGGCCAAATCCACTGATTTTCCCGCTACCATAAGCCCTGTTATTCCATGAGCGAAGGTGTTCTGCAAGGATATACAGAATTTGTATAATTCAACCGGGACGATACCGATAAGTGAACAGGCAAAGAAACCCTTCAGCACGTTGATTGAGGCAGTTTTAATATTGGCTCTGCCGTTTTGATACTCTACGGCAACATCAAAGATTGCCACTATAGTTCCGGCGGCAAACAATGCCCAGCCGAAGTAGGTAAACAAGGTGACGGTTGCCTGCACCCAACTCAGGTCAAACATTTCCGCACCCATTTTGCCCATTTCCGTAAAGAAATTGGCTACCGCGTTATAAATCATCTCATAAAACCATTTCAGAATGGCGTCAAAGATGGCGTTTGCGATTTGTGTGCCTAAAAAGCTCACCATTCCACCGATTGCGTTGGAGATGGCTTCAACGATTTGTCCGATCCAATCGAACATGTATTTATCACTTCCTTTAAACAGGTACAACCGCCGTGTGACGGTTGCCTGATTTGTTCATAAAAATACCGCCTATGTACAGCTACACAGACGGTTCGTTGTTTGTTTTTGAGATTGCTTGTTTTAATTCAGCACCGCGAATGAATCCAATTTTAAAAGCGTGAAGCTCATGCAGCCCGATTAGTTTATCAAAATCATCTCGGTACTGCTTAACAAGCTGCCGTATGTTTTCATCCTGATTCGTCAATTGTTCTGCCGATTTTTCAAGATTGGCCATCAATTCCTTGTACTTGGGGTCACTTGCAACATCCACAGCTATTTCTTCGCCCGGATAGATGTCTCCGTGATAAAGCTCACTGAAAAAATCCATTATTTCGCCTCCTTTCAGCCAACAAGAATACCACGTTTTTTACGCAAGTCCAGCTAAAAAGCCAAATTTTTGGAAACCTTTTATACAGTCAAACAGCCGTCAAGACCTTTTTATCCTGACGGCTGTTTCCGTTATAAGGTTTGGATTGATAAGGTTTCGGGATCAATTACAAAGACTGTTTTCCCTTTTTCCTGTGCGTAGCGAACCGTATTCCCTGTTCCACTGGGTTTTCCGTTCCAGACAGCAATTACGATTTCAGATGAATCCACCATATACCGGTTTCTTATTTGCATACAATCCTTATCGTAATGATGCTGAACCAAGGTTTCCTTATCGCACCGCTCCGCAATCCAAAAATAGCGGTCACGCTGCGGTTCTGTCCATTTTACTGCCTGTTCCTCACAAGGAATGGCACATTCCAAAGTGACTTCGGGATGTTTGTCACGAAGAGCAATTACCATTTCGGCGCACATTTGGTCTATTCCAAGCGCCATGCCTGAAATAAAATGTGTTACGAGATTTTCTTTAATCAGTTTGTTCATCAGATTCCATATCACCATACGAAGCTTAACACACTGCGGATCCTGCTCGTTATAGCCATACGGAAGCGACTGCGGTCTGTGTCCTGTGAAACAACACGTTAAATTCTCCATACTATTTGCCACCTATCTATATATTAGCGTTATATTATATACCGCTAATACATAGTATATCACAAAGCGGTGTAAAAGTCAGTCGAATTTTGAAAGAAAAATAAAAGCTGCATGAAAAATCACACAGCCTTCGGTTATTTGCTTTTCGCCTGTTTCACCATTAACTCCACCATATCAAGGATTCTCTGTTGTTCCTCGTTTGGCAGACTGCTGATTTGCTCCGACAAGATACTCGCCTTAGCCTTCGTGGAGTGTGTCAGCACATCACAGAAAATGGCGTCAGCGGAGGTTTCCAAGCCATTGAGCAGAAGGATAAGTTTTTCGCACCTTGGAAAAGACGCGCCTCGCTCAATTGTAGAGATATAGTTTGTGGTTAAACCGAGCTTTTCGGAAAGAGCTTCTTGTGTTAAGCCGAGTTCTTCACGGCGCTGTTTGAATCGCCTGCCGATTCTTTTATCAATCATATATCACACCTAATTTCAATCTAATTTGTTTATACATAGTATAAATTGAAACGGCAGATTATAAAAGAAACGATAATACACAGTATCGTTATTAGCGTTGTAGTTTATATAGGTTTTTAAATAACCGACCAAATGTAAAGCGGCGCCGTGATGGTAAAAATCAGGCACGCGAACAAAATCGCCGGAGCCGTGAACTCAAACTGGCCGTGCTTTCGGTAGTCAAAATACGCTGAACCAATCTTGACAAAGAACAGGATTGCCAGAATCATATCCAACACGGGAAAGACAACATTGTTTACCACGTTTTGAATCTGTGATTTGGCGTCATTCCATGTGCTTTCAATCGCAGATGACACATCACCTGCGGCAAATACGGTTGCGCAAGAACAGGCAATCATAATGATAACAAGCAAAGCACTTAAAATCAAGTTAAGTCTTTTCATTTTCATAAAGCTTTCCTCCTAACTTTTTCCGAATCATATCTTCCGTGATATAGCGGATTCGGATATTCATAATCTTACAGAAGTCAATCTCCTTCTGCATTCCCTGAGAGATAACATCGCCGAACACCCACATTTCGTCGCAAAACCAAAGCAGGCTCTGACCTGCTTTCATACCGATGCTTCGTTCAACGGGATTATCGTCGTTGAGACAAAGCGCGTAAAAATGCGGCACAACCGGAGCTGTGCCGCACCTGAGCGCGTATTCGGTAT
>JAFUUV010000278.1 GCA_017471345.1 Ruminococcus sp. | reverse complement strand
TTTTCGTGTATTTCAGGCAGATAGCGCGCGACACATTCCGGCAGGTTTTTGCCATATTTCTCATTTAACCGCTGCACATTTTTGCGGTCGTTCCATTCGGCAAAAAGCAAAATATCCGTCGGCTTAAATATTATGTCAAGTACATCGACGTCGCCAAAGGAATTATTCATTCTTTTCTCGGTGATGTAACGTCCCAAAAGCAACCAATTGTATCGGAAGGGAGAACGATCCGGAAAACCCTGCGCCAAATCTAATAAGATTTCACCTGCCGCTTCCCACTTGCCGCAGTCGATCAACCGCAGGGCACGGTTGTTCTCATACCCTTCCCAATCGTCGGGATAATCACGCGTCAACGGCTCTTTTAAGTAAACAAAAACGTGCTGCCAGCTCGGCAGCTTTGCAACCAGCGCCGCAACAACAGATAATTCAAGTTCCTTGGGAATCTCGATTTTCATTTGAGATTTGTACGCAGGATAGTTTTCCGTCAGATTATCAGCGTCCGTGTCGATTTTTTCGCCAAGGTACATCTGCATAGTCGTGATCGCCCATTTGGTTTTGTCGGGATCAGTTTGAAGCTCTCGGTTCACCGCAATTTGCGCAAGCAGGTTAGCCATGGACAGCTTAGCATTGAAGCGGTCGGAAATCATGATGTTGTCGGGCGAAACGATGCCGTAGGGCAAGCGTTTTTCCTCTAAGAATTGCAGGGCACGTGCGGTTTGCGCGACAATGCGAAGCAGGCGGTTGCCCACCTCTGCCTCATCGCCCTGATACAACGAACCGTCCTTCATACATTCCGTAAGCGTACCGCGTTGCGCCCATTCGGAAAAGAATGCCGCGCTGCCGCCGATATGCCGCACATCGTAGAAGCGTTCAATGCGCGGGTGCTGCTGCATGGGAATGAAGTCACGCTGATACAGGCTGATAATCGACTGCTGTTCGTGCTCGGGCATATGGAGAAATAGTGTCGGGTCGGGACGGATCATCCGCAGGTACACTTTCCAACGCCGGTGATACACCCTCCACTCATAGCCGTTCCTGGTGATCTTCGGCTCGGACACCACCTCATAGATACCGTGGAACACATCGCCCGCTTTGATATCCTCATTCGGGATATAGTCCTCATAGGTCAAAATCGGTTTTGCTATATAGATCCTCCTTTTTAATCATAAATCTTTTCGATCGCGCCGCACAGTTCACAGCAGCCGTTTACCCAACGATGTCCCCATCTTCGGCATTGTTCGGCAATCTGTTCTTTCGTGGCGTGTTTTCCAAACCAGCCGCCGTCGATCACCGTACCGGTATCGGAATAATACCGCTCCTCATATCCGCAGCGGATGCAGATGGCATGGGCTACCTTACCGGAAGCGGCAAAGGTACCGTCATCATCGTCGATAAAGTAGTGATGGGTCTCGCCGCAGATCTTACAGCGGCATTTTTTATCAAGATGGTCTGAGCAAATATGATCGGATGGTTTCATTCTTTCAACTCCTTAAACCGGCAGTCGTAGTCCTTGGCGTATTTCTCGGCGGCACAGCCTTTTCTGCCGTGAAGGGTGATGCCTGAATGCCTGCCAAAGGCAAGGTAGCCGATCCATGCCACTCTGTCGGGGATGACAATATCGCGCAGGCTCTCGCAGCCCAAAAACGCCCACTTTCCAATGATCCATACACGCTCCGGAAGCGTGATGCTTTGCAGGCTGCTGCATCCATAGAACGCCTTGTCTCCAATGCTCGTCACACCCTCCGGCAGCGTGATACTTTGCAGGCTTCTGCATTCATAGAACGCCTCGTTTCCAATGCGCCTCACACTCTCCGGCAGCGTGATGCTTTGCAGGCTCTCACAGTCATAAAACGCACGGTTTCCAATGCGCGTCACGCCCTCCGGCAGTGTGATGCTTTGCAGGCTCACGCAACCACTGAACACCCCGACTCCAATGCTCGTCACGCCGTCGGGAATCGTTACATCTCCGCCGTTTCCATTATACTTTGTCAAAACTCCGTTTTCAATAACAAAATCACTTGCGTTACTCATTTTGCGCCTCCGATCATCGTTTTTTATTTGTTTTCATCATATGCTCCTATCATTGTGTTGCAACGATCACAGAACCGTCAGCGGATAAAACGGCGGACGCAGCTGATGGAATCTTTTCGCGTGCTTTCCCTTGTGCCAAAGCTGCCACAGGCGGGCTTCGTTTCGCTTGCGGTCAAGACGGTAGAAGCGAAAAAACAGGTAATAGCCGCCTTTGCCGTCAGGGCAGCCGAACGCTTCGGTGGTCAACTCGAAAAGCGTTTCCCTCTCCTCGGTTTCGTTGTCGATCTCGTAAGAAGCGATAAATGTATCCCGCGCGTCGAAAAAGCCCTCTTTGTCCGATTCGATGACCGCGTCGAAACAAATCCTTTGAAACAGGCATTTTCCCGTGCCGATCTTGTCGGGCTTATAGTCGCCGAGCTTTGGGGAAAAGCCGTAGATTGGACGAATAAACTTTTTGTATTTTTCGGGCAGCGGTATGTTCATCCGCAGACCGGTCTTAACAAGATCCGCACCCTTCGTTCTTGCGTGCGAGCGGATAATGGCAGGCAGAGCCGGCGCCCGGTTGATCGCGCTGATTTTGTGATACGGAAGGCGCTTGAACCGATAGAAGCTGCGGCAAACGTATTGTGTAACTCCTTTTTCGCGGATCTCGATACGGAACAGGACATGCACCCCATGCCGGTCGCCGGTCATCTCCGCGAAAACGGTCTGGCGGCAGCGCCGCTCCATGTCCCAGTATGTCATCAGCGCGCTGCCGTGGAAGATGTTTTCCGCATCATTGCGGAAAAGTTTCCTTCGCTTCGCCGCCATATACTTGATGGTCCTTTGGAACAGATTGCGACCTTGGGCGGTTTTTTGCGGCGCGTAATGCTGTCGCTCGATCTCGCACAGCGGCATGATTTTGTCGTCATAGCGCATATTCCGCAGGTGCGTTGACCATGCGTCCATGGCGTATGGCGACACTTTGCCCGGATTTGTGTCCGGAAAGTGGATCGCGCCGAACGGCAGTTTGTTTTCGCCCTTGCGCTCTGCGCGCAGCGACGTCAGAACCGCAAAGCAGACCAAATCTTTGACGTATTCCGATAATCTCACATCCAGCTCGAAAAAAAAGTAAAGGTTAAAATGCTCGCCGATTTGCCTGATGGCGCCGTCAATGTTTGCGTACATCTCCGTGCAATCCGTCAGCGTCTTGACGATATCGTCTATATTGAGCGCCTTCTTTTCTTTATCGGAAAGCTCCAGCGCGTCGGCAGCGTTGACTGCCATTCTTCGTAATGCTTCCTGCGTCATAGGGTCCCTCCTTATGCGGTAGTTGATATCCTCATCCTATTATCTTTTCCATCCTGCCGCAGGTCAAAAGAATACCGATAAACGCTCTCCTTTGACCTGCGGCAGATGTTCTTCTCGCGTTGACTGACTGTTTAACAGAATAAAGGCAATACCGCACAATTCAGGTGTGCGGATTGCGCAGCCAGATTTTTCGTCAGAGTGTACAAATAATCAGTGCGCATACTGACGTATGCGTGCTGATTTTTGGACACTATGACGGAATAAGATGCAAGCAAGGCGTGCACCGCGAATTGTGCGGTGTTGCCTAAACAATCTCAGGGGATATAGCCGTGGTTATATCCCCTTTTGTATGACAGCAGCATATTCTTGTGGCAGCGTTTGAGCATCTGTCAGCCAAAAACATACGGGTCAAATTCGTTCACCGCCATCACAAACCATGCGGTCGGAGCAACGTGCGGATCCTTGCTGTATTCCCACGACAGACCTGTCAAAAGAGTATCGACCGTCGCGGCAGGAAACAGTCCGCTGTCGAGCTGTATGCCGCACAACGCGTCCATGGCGTCGGCATACTTGCCGTACTCGCCTCTTTCGCGGAACATCAGCGCGGTAAACGCAGTGCCCTCTGCCCACCAGCCGCCGTTGGCGTTCACGGTATAGAAGGGATAGCCGCCGCCGGAAAGCTTCATACTGTCGACGATATTGAGCGCAGCTTCATACGGCGCGTAATCCTCACCCAGCACCATTGCGCTCCATACCTGCGCGTCCAGCGGTATAACGCTCCTGTTGATACTGCCGCTTTCGAGCGTGCCGGTATAAAACAGCCCGCGTTCCGCGTCGTACATGGAAGTGATGAATCTCAGGGCGCTTTCCGCGGCGTCCTGATATTTTTGCTCGCCTGTCACGGCGTACAATTGCCTGAATACGGCGAGGCTATCAAGATTATGCTCTGTACTTCTCCATTTGCGGACGGTTCCGGTACCGTCGTTCTCCGGCCAACCGGTGAAGCCCGCCGTAAAGCCGTCCTTCTCATCCGTACATTCGGACAGCACCCAATCCATCAGCGTTTTAGCGGTACTGAGATATTTATCGGTATCATAAACCGCGTCATACTGCAGCATAGCCAGCGCGGCATACGAGGTGTTGCCGACGTCACAGCCGATCTGTTCCGGATCCTCTGACCATTGGTTGGCTGCAGGATCCCACCATCCGGGCAGCTTCACGCTGTCGCCGCCGTTATTGTAGTAAACCGTGTCGGCGGCGTAGGCGTTGCGGATCCGACCGGGTTTGAAGCGGTCGTGTTCAATGACATATACAAACGCGTCAAGTATCGTTTCGGCGTCATCCTTATCGCCCGATGATATAAACGCCATTGCCGCAAGCGCGTTGTCATAGGTATAGGCAGCCATGCTCAGCTGCGGTTTTTCGGTGTCGTAGGAGCGTATCAGCACAGGCAAGCCGTCAGCGGCGGCTTTTGTCTGTGCAAGGCGCGTTTTCAGCGCGTTAAGCGCGGCTTGTGCCTGTGAAGCGTAGGGGTTAAGCGGTTCGTTGATGGGATAATCCGTCGGGTATTCCGCAAGATAGTGTTGGATACAGGTTGCGTCAGAAATGGTAACATCTCCGCTGACGTCAACGTCCGCTGCCTTTTCAGACAGCGAATCATAGGTTTCAAGCTCGGCTATCAATCTTTGCACCGCGGTGACGTCGCGAATAGAAACGATGCCGTCGTTGTCCACGTCGCCGAGCCTTCTGCCTTCGGTTCCCGCAGCAAAAGCTGTTTTCGGTATAAAAAGCGCAGCCGCGAGACATACCGAAAGAAAAACAGTAAACATGTTCTTTTTCATTATTGTTACTCCTTTTCTGTTGATGTATGGCTGTCCATCCACTTTTCCGCGCCGTTGATATCGCCAGCGGCAAAGCAGTCGAGCAGCTTGCCGATATCATTCTGATAGTCAGTCAGCCTGACGCCGTTTATTTTAAGCATTGTCAGCGCGGAGACCAGAGCGGTAAGGTCGTTTTTCTGCTTAAAGGGTTTTCTTTTGATGATTTCACACCCCAGCTTGGCGGCTTTGGCGGAAAGGGAACGGTAAATATAATAAAAGCTCTCGTTCTGCTCGTAGGGAGCGGCGGCAACCTCGTTCAAGACCTGCGATTGCCCCTCCTCCGGCGTTTTATTCACTCCCGTCAGCTGTGCGTTTATGCCTTGCAAGTGCTTTGCGACCAGTTTGTTCATGATGTACCTCCCACCGGCAATATGATATTTTGCGCGATTTCCTTTGCTACCCGGTCAACCACCTCGTCCTGTGCCTTGTGGGTGTCGGCAGGGTCGGCGTCGCCGTAGAGGTTTTCGAGCGTTTTGACAATCAGGTGCTTGGCGTCCTTTGTTACCACGTATTCCAGCCAGCCGATCCGCACGTGCGGGATATATTTGATACGCTCGCCGCCGACGCGCTCGGTGTCCGCAAAAATCTCCACCCTGTCGCCGTCGTGCAAAAGATTGTAGAGCGAGATCTGCTCGCCGTTGACCAGCGCGCCCTTTGCCGTCATGCCGATGTCGGGATGGATGGCGAACGCCGCGTCGAGCACACACGCGCCCTTTGGCAGTTCGCAGCGCTTGCCGTTGCGCAGCTTGACGCGGATGACCTCGCTGCCCATGTAATTTCTTCCCGGAGAGAATTCAATCGGTATATCCTTCAGATTGCCGAAGTTGTAGCTTAGATAATCTCTGCGCAGGGCAAAACAAAGACGGATGGTGTTGCTGAATTGATCTCGCACCGAAACGATAAACCGGTTGTAGATATCCAGGGTGAAGTCTGTCATCACCCTGCCGGTAGGCGACAGTATTTGGAAGAACGACTTGATGAACATTCGCGCAAAGCTTTCAATGTTTCCCTTTCGGTCGTAGTTGTCGAGGATCACATGGATCTCGCAAAGCGGGATCATTTGATTGCTTACCATGCTTGCCGTTATGTCCCCGTCCGCGTTCTTCTTTTTCAGCATGGCAAATACTTCGGCAGGAAGGTACGGCTTGATTTCCGCGGTGTAGCGGAATTCCTCCATACCAAGCTCTGTTTTGCAGCAGGTGTTGATGTCGCTGAACATCTGTTGCTCCAAAATCATTTTCAGCTCATCCGCAAATTCCTTGTTTTGGCGCAGCAGTTCGTCGTAATGTGATTTAAACTCCTCATACAGCGCCGGATTTACGTTGCGCCACATCAAATCGTCGATACGGTTGACAAAATAGCGTAGCCCGAAGCGGTTAAACAGCGGAAGATAGTCACACTCGGTTTCGTCGGTTTTATTGTGCTTTTTCTCGCCGCTCATTACTTCCATCGTGCTCAGGTTGTGAATGCGGTCAGCCGCCTTGATATACAGTGCAAAAATCATGCGGCGGTTCGAATTGACCGAGTTAGCCAGCTTGTCAAAGCTTTTTTTATCAAGCTCGTTTTTGTCAATGCTGTATTCGTCGCTTCTGCGCGAGCCCGCGTATTGCTTGTGGACGGATGTTACCGCGTCCACATACCGGGAAACCAGTTCGCCGCAACAGTCGGAGGTGTCATCAAGGGTATAAGAGGAATCCTCAACAACGTCGTGCAAAATGGCTCCGGCTACCACCGCGCTCTCAACGCCGATCTCGGCGAGGATCTTGGCAACGGCAACGGGATGACTCAGGTACGGCTCGCCTGATTTTCGCAGCACCTCGGAATGTGCCCGGCGCGCGAACGCATACGCCTTGCGAACCACCTCGGTGTCTGCAAGCCCTCTTTGCGCCATAATGTCCAAAATACGGTCAAGCGTGTGGTCGCACACGGTCAGCATGGCGTTGTAGTCGCAGCCAGCCGTGCCGCTGAGGACTTTGTTTTGACGGGTCGTGTCAGCGCATTCCGACACCAGCGTGAAGAGATATTTGGAGCGATCCTTGGCAAAGGTGTTTTTGAACGGCTCATAGTTGAGCTCCCTTATCAGGCGCGCGGGGGCAAGCAGCAGGGTGATGACGTCCTGCGTATCAGGCTCCATATAGCGGCACATCACATACGCCTGATGATACCGCTGCTCCGCGTCCTTGCCCGTGTATTCCAGCGAATCGAAAAGCGCGAACGCACGCTTGATCTCATCAAGGCGCTTGCCGCCTTTGTTTTCAAAATAATGAAGTACATATTCCATGTTGACATTCAGCTGCTTTTTCATCGCTGTTCCTCCTTATGAATACTTTTTGATTAAATTGTATACCTGCATATCCTCATCCAAGCTGACAGTTCCCACGCTGAAAATGCTGTTTTGAATATAGTCGGTCACAAGCTGATTCAAACGTCCGGTGACTATGGCGCTTTTGTCGCTGTCGTCCAAAAAGCTCAGCTGTGTGCCCGAGCCAAACAGCTTGGTACAGATTTCCGTCAGCAGCTTTGCCTGACTACCCAGTTCGATCGAAGCGGATGACAGGCTCAGGTGCTTGGCGATCACCGCGTCGGAGCAGTGCAGGCGGGACTTTGACAGAATGATTTTTTGCGCGGCAGGCATATGATTTCTGCCGTGCGTGACGGAACAAACCGCACCCAAGCCGCCGACATAGCTTTGATCCAAGCGCTTTTGGGGCACATAAAACACCATCATCGCGGTGTCGTTGAACGCCTTGCCCGTGAGACTCAAAAAAGCGTGGGTTTCGCTGAAATTCACGCTGCCCTTATAAGCGCCCGGTTCGCGGTTGAAGCAGTCGCGGATTTTGGCGTTTCGCTCCGAAATATTCTGCGCGATTTCCCCGTAACAGCTCTCGACCTTGTTTTTCAGCAAAACAGCATCTTCTCGCTCTGAGAGCTTGAAAAACTTCGCCATGGCTTCATACGACGTCCCACCCTTGTGCTTGGCGTCATCATCAAAAACGGCGATCACGCCAAAACGTAAATCGCGAGAGGTCAAACTCTCGCGCTCTGTTACAGGCTTTGACTGGTCAAAAAAGTAGCAGTCATACGCCCCTATAAAACCTTCGTAGGCAGATTTTTTCGCAGCCGTGCCGCCGGTGTCGGGGATCGTATCAAAATCCGGGGAGACCAAATCGTTTACGGTAAGCTCCGGCCACAATTGCATGACTTCATCTATCAGGCAAATGTTCATCAAAAAGGCGACGGGAGGTATCTTGCTTTCCTTGGGATTCAGGTAGCTCGTCAGCGTTGCCGGAGCGATCCCGGTTTTGGCGGCGAACTGCGCACGGTTGAGGTTTGTTTTGTCTATGATCGTCTTAATGTTTTCCTGAATGGTTTCTCTGAGTGTGTTTTCGTCCACAAATCCGTTTTTTAATACTTTATAACTCATGGCTTCAAATCCTCCCTCATTTTCTGTTATAATTGTATCATAGGCATTTTGCTTCGTCAATATCCGCAAGTACTCGTCACCGATGCTTTTGCATCTCAAAAATGGCTTAAATAAGCCAAAAATCGGACGTCCTTTCACGTAAAGCGGGTTTGATAAAAGTTCGTGAAGATTATGTGATATGAACGTGAAGTTCTTTTACACATTTGTTCTTGAATACGGTGTGCTCACGATTTATAATATAGATATAAAGGATGAAAGATAAACGGAAAACTGGATGGGAAGTGATTTTGTGAAATCATCATTGTACCGGGGGAAAAATCTGCATCAGATCATCTACTTTGCGCTTTGCGGAGGCTTGGTCACCTGTTTTGGTTCCGGCGGCGGCTTTTTCACGCCGTCGTTTTGGATCGGCTGGGCATTTGCAGTGACCGGATTGCTGCACATCCTCATTTTTGAAAAACCATGCAGAAAAGTCTTTCTGTTCATTGTCCTCGCGTTGGCGCTGGCTTTCACGCTTGCATTCGTCTGTATCGGCAACACCTTGGCACGGGATTGGCTGAAGCTCCTCATTGCTTTGGCGGTTATCGTGATGTTTCTGCTGTTTATGCTGAAGCGCAGATAACGGAGCGGAATGATGGGCAGATAATAAAAACAGAGGTACTCAAAAGGCCGCCGCATCCGCGCACAGTCTTACGGCGCAAAACAACAGAACGGAGGTGAAAAATATGATCATTATGGACAAGGATCGCTTGTGGGAGTATACTACCAACGCTATTTTTGTAGCCATTTCAGATGAAGTCAGGGTCATTGGCGAAAGGGCCTTTGCCCACGGCAGAATGCCGGTTGAATTTGTTGTGATACCGCCGAGCGTGACGGAGATAGAGGATTATGCTTTTTTCGATTGCAACGAAATGTCCTCCATCCTTATCCCCGGCAGTGTGACAAAAATCGGAAAAAAAGCGTTCGGTTATGGGATCGACGGGAAGATTCCGAGCTTTGCCATCTACGGTGAAGCAGGCAGCGCCGCGGAGCGTTACGCCGCTGAAAATGACTTCTATTTTCTGCTGCAGCACGAAAACGCGCCGTCCTTTGACGATTTTACACTGGGCTATTATAAATCGGATAAAGTCAAGCTCGATCTGTTCGCCGATAACGAGATCGATGATGATTTTACAATTCCCGCTATCCACGAAGAAGCGGCGCAATTTATCCGTAAGGCGCTGGAGTTTTATCAAACTAACTACGGCGAGGCTGTCAAGTATTTGAAAGATGCATGGCTGATTTATATGGAAATGCACCTGACCGAAGCGCAAATCGCCGGCTTGGAACCGGAACCGTCGATGCCGGAGGAACAAAAGGCTGCCTTGTACCGCCTTATCGACATTTGGATCGGCATTTGTTTTCATCACAGTGCGGCAGCTGCCCTCAAAGACAAA
>JAFUUV010000277.1 GCA_017471345.1 Ruminococcus sp. | reverse complement strand
TTATCCGCGATGAAACAATTCTTGAGAATACAACCGACGGCGTTCTGTCTTATTCCGTCAATAACGGCGAGGCTGTAAACGCCAACGGCGAAATTGCCAAAGTTTACGCCAACGCAGAAGATGCTTTGGCGCGGAGCACCGCGGAAGTGTTGCAGGCAAAAAAGGAGTCGTTGGAATACATACAGAAAAACACGATTTCCGGTACCATGAGTATTGATATTATCAATAATAATATCAAGAACAGACTCATCAACTATTTAGACGATACCAACGACGGCAATCTCAACCTGCTTTCCCGCGATTCCGATGCCCTGCTTACTGCGGTAAACCAGCGACAGCTTTATACCGGCAAGCTGTCCAACTTTGATTCGGAGCTTGCAGAGCTTTCCGCGAAAATCAGTGAATTGAACAACAGTGCCGGCAGCAGCAAGGGTTCCATTAAAACGCCGAAGGCAGGCTACTTTACCGAGTTTTGCGATGGTTATGAAAAAGCGATTAAGTATGCCGATATCGACAAGCTGACCTTAGAGGACTTGAAGAACGTGGAAAAATCCTCCGTTTCCGATAATACCGCCGGCAAGGTGATTGGCAACGTCAAGTGGTACGTTGCCTGTGAGGTAACGGCAGATGAAGCGTCTGCTCTCACCATCTGGGACAGCGCTGTTACGGTGATGTTTTCCGAAGCCTCATCCGAGGCAATTCCCGGCGAAATATATAAGGTTTCACAGCCTGACGAGGACAACAAAGCGCTTCTGATTCTCCGCTGTGATTATATGGATGAAGGCATTCTGGAAGCGCGTCAAGAACCGATCGAGGTCGGTATGGGCGTCTATACCGGTTTACGTGTCAGCAAACGCGCTATTCATGATGATTTTGTCACCAAGGTCACCTATGATGACAACGACAATCCGCATAAAGAACAGCAGAAGGTGCAGGGCGTGTATGTACTTTACGGCAGTGAAGTGCAGTTCAAGCAGATTTCGATTTTGTATGCCGACGAAGATTATGTCATCTGCGATATGAACCCGGAGGCAGGCGTTTTATTCAACGGAGAAACGATTTCGCTGTACGATAAGGTAATCGTGAAAGGAGACGATTTATATGACGGCAAGGTCATTCACTGATGTAGAGTATCAATATCAGTATATTAACGAACGTATCGCTGAGGCGGCACAAAAAATCGGTAAGCAGCGTGAGGATATCACATTTCTTGCCGCGACGAAAACGGTGGATGCCGCTACCATCAATCACGCCATTTCACTCGGACTCACTCATATCGGCGAGAACAGGGTACAGGAGCTGCTCTCTAAGTATGAAGATTATGACCTTTCGCGCTGCTCCCTGCAATTTATCGGTCATCTGCAAACCAATAAGGTCAGACAGATTGTCGATAAGGTGGATTTGATTCAGTCTGTGGATTCCGTCAGGCTTGCAAAGGAGATTTCCGCCCAGTCACTTAAGCGGAACCGCCGCACAAAGATTTTGGTAGAGGTTAACATCGGCAGGGAAGAGAACAAATCGGGTGTATTTGAAGAAAATCTCGAGGAATTGCTTTGCGAAATCGCTCAATTTGATGGACTTTCTGTACAAGGATTAATGACAATTCCGCCAATTTGTGATAATAAACATAAAATTTATGAATATTTTAATAAAATGCACAACTTATTTATTGACATATCGCAAAAAAAATTAGATAATATAAATATGAGTATTCTATCTATGGGTATGTCAGACGATTACTACGAGGCTATCCTCGCAGGAGCTACAATGGTTAGAATAGGCTCTGCGCTGTTTGGCGCGAGAAACTATACATAATTAGGAGGAAACAGAAAATGGCAGGAATAGTAGATAAGTTCAAGCGTATGTGGGACGCACCGGACGACGAATATGAGTATGACGAATACGGTTATGCCGACGAAGGCGATGAGGACGATTTTGTAGATGAAACTCCCAGAGAAAGAGAGCGTGAACGCGCGACTGTTTCGGGATCTTCCAGAAACAAGGTTGTCAACATCAACGCCACGGCGAAGCTTCAGGTTGGTATTTTCAAGCCTGAGCGCTTTGGCGAGGAAACTCGTTCCATCGCTGATGAGCTGATGAAAACCAATACTGTCGTACTTAACCTTGAGGATACCAACAAGGATATGGCAAGAAGAATTCTTGACTTCCTCAGCGGCGTAGCCTATGCCAATAACGGCAAAATCAAGCGTGTCGCATCCAACACCTATATCATTATTCCCAGCAATGTTGACCTGACAGGCGACGACCTTCTTGACGAGTTAGAAAACAGCGGTGTATACTTCTGATCACGACAAGCTATTTCTGTCTCAGCTTGACGATGCCATGCTGCTCTGTGAACGACGGCAAAAGCCCTACTTTTTTCCGTTTCTGAGCGAAAGAAAACAGGAGGTTGCCCGAAGATATCTCGATGCAGCGAAATTTTCCACTTATCGTTTTTTCGGCGGCTGTGAGGCGTGCGAACGCAAGCAGCTCGGACTCTACGCCTATGAGGAGATAGAGACTTTTCCGATTACCGCGTTGGAAATCACCTTTCGAAAGGCGGACAAGCTGACGCACCGTGATTTTCTCGGTGCTTTGATGTCGCTTGGCATTGAACGTGATACCATCGGAGATATTATGGTAGAGGATGGCAGGGCTGTAGTTTTTGTCAGCGCGGATATCAGCGATTATGTCAGCTCTCAGCTGTTTAAGATCGGAAATGCCGGCGTCAGGCTGAGCGAGGCTGATGCCGCTTCACTGCCAAAGGGCAGAGGCTTTGAAGAGGTGAGCTGTGTCGTTTCGTCTCTGCGGCTGGATAATGTTGTTTCGGCGATAACGGGATTATCACGGGAGAAGTCAAAAAACATCATCCTCTCCGGCTATGTATCCCTCAACCACTTACCCTGCGGCAATCCCAGCAAAGCAGTTGCGGAGAACGACGTCATGAGTATACGCGGCAAAGGTAAATATATCATTAACGGTGTATTAGGGGAAACAAAGAAGCACCGCATTCGAATTTCAATTCTTCATTACAGATAAGGAGAAACAAAAATGCTTACAATTGATGAGATTAAGAATATCAGTTTCAGAAAGGCCACACTCAGCGGCGGCTACAGAGCGGAGGATGTTGACGCTTTTATTGATGAGGTGATTGCTTCCTTTGAACAGCTCAAAAAAGAAAAGACCAACTTGGTACATAAAATCGATCGTCTGGCAACGCGTCTGGAGGAGTACCGTTCCGATGAGGAAACAGTCAGAAACGCGCTGCTGACTTCTCAGAAGATGTCTGACGCCTGCATCAGAGAGGCAAAAGAAAAAGCCGCGAGGATTCTTCGCGACGCGGAGGAAAAATCACGCAGACTCCTTGAGGACGCGGAAAAGGCTACCGCGCTTGAAAAAGAAAATTACCTCCAGCTCCAGGGCGACGCTGTGAACCTCAGAGCGGAGCTGATTGAACTGTACAGAACCCATATCAAGACGATTGATGATCTCCCTACAGCAGCCGATTTGGAAAAATCCCGCCAGACTCTCGACGAGAAGTATCCGACAGAAGACGCAGAACCCACCTCCTATCCGATGCAGGATTTCGCCGGCGAGGAAGTACATCAGGAGAGTTATGCGGAAGAATCATACGACGAGCCTGCACCCGAACCCACTGTGCAGCAGCTCAGACAGGTTCCCAGAAGACAGCAGCCCAGACCCGCCAGACAGCAGCCGCAGCCCAAGCAGCCTGCCATGACAGACGCAAACGACGGCACCAAGGTCGCTCCCAAGCGTCAGAGCAAATTTGCTCATCTGAAGTTCGGCGATAACTACGATGTTTCCGCCGACTGATAATACAAATAAATTGGAGAGATAAGTACAATGTCCCAAGATTATAACGCAACCTTAAATCTTCCGAAAACTGATTTTCCCATGCGTGCGGGTTTGCCGAAAAGCGAGCCTGTTACGCTCGAAAATTGGGAGGCAGAGAAAGTTTATGAAAAACTGATGGAACTCAATGAGGGAAAGCCGCTGTTTGTGCTGCACGACGGTCCTCCTTATGCCAACGGCGATATTCACCTCGGTCACGCGCTGAACAAAATTCTGAAAGATTTTATTGTCCGCTATAAGAATATGGCGGGCTTCAAAGCTCCGTTTGTTCCCGGTTGGGATACGCACGGCTTGCCGACTGAGCTGAAGGCAAGACAAAAAGCCGGTATCGGCAGCTCAACCGATATTTCGGTTGTCGAGCTGAGAAAGCTTTGCGAGGAGTTTGTTACGGGTTATATCAATGACCAGCGCGAGCAGTTCAAGCGTCTTGGCGCTATCGGTGAATGGGACAACCCGTATATTACTCTGAAACATGAATACGAAGCAGAACAAATCAAGGTATTTGCCGAGATGGCGGATAAGGGCTATATTTATCGCGGTTTAAAACCGGTTTACTGGTGTCCGGAATGTAAAACCGCACTTGCCGAGGCTGAAATTGAATACGCAGAAGATCCCTGCCATTCTATCTACGTTAAATTCAGGGTTACAGATGATCTTGGCAAATTTGCGGCAATGGGTATTGATCCCGAGAAGGTTTCCTTTGTCATTTGGACAACAACTACATGGACTCTGCCTGCTAATGTCGCCATCTGCGTCGGACCGAGATTTGAGTATTCCGTGATTAAATGCGGCGATGAGTATTATGTAATGGCATCCGAGCTGTATCAATCTGCGATGCAGGAGGCTTCCCTCACTGATTACGAGGTAGTCGCTACCATCAAGGGCAGTGAGTTGGAGTATATGAAAACACAGCATCCCTTCCTTGACCGTGAATCTCTGCTGATTGTCGGAGAACACGTTACGCTGGAAAGCGGTACCGGCTGTGTTCATACCGCGCCCGGTCACGGCGTTGACGACTATAACGTTTGCCGCAATTATGATGAAATTCCTGTTATTTGTCCTGTAAACGGTGACGGCGTTCTCACAGAGGAGGCAGGTCAGTTTGCAGGCTTGACAACCGATGAAGCAAACAAGAAGATTGCCATGTATCTTGATGCCCACGGTTCGTTATTTGCACTGAAAAAAATTATTCACCAATATCCGCACTGCTGGAGATGTAAGTCTCCGATTCTGTTCAGAGCGACCGATCAGTGGTTCTGCTCCGTGGATGATTTCAAGGATCAGGCTGTAGACGCGATTAACAGCGTCGAGTGGATTCCTGCCTGGGGTAAGGATAGAATTACCTCAATGGTGCGTGAAAGAAAGGATTGGTGTATTTCACGTCAGAGAAAATGGGGCGTTCCGATTCCGATTTTCTACTGCAAGGAATGTGGTGAACCGCTGATTGACAAAGAAGCGATGCTTGCTGTCGCGGATGTTTTTGCGAAGGAAGGCTCCAACGCGTGGTTTGACCATGACGCTTCCGATATGTTGCCTGCCGGAATGCAGTGCAAAAAATGCGGCTGCACCTCTTTTGATAAAGAAAAGGATATCATGGACGTCTGGTTTGACAGCGGCTCCTCTCATACTGCCGTAGTAAAACACCGTGATTATCTGCAATTCCCTGCGGATTTGTATCTTGAGGGTAACGACCAGTACAGGGGATGGTTCCAGTCCTCCTTGTTGACGTCTGTTGCGACCATGGGCGTCGCTCCGTATAAAACCGTTTTGACGCACGGTATGATTCTCGATATGGAAAAGAGAAAAATGAGTAAGTCTCTCGGCAACGGCATCAGTCCGCAGGAGGTTATCAAACAGTACGGCGCCGATGTTCTGAGACTCTGGGTGGCAAGCTGCGACTACCAGTCTGACGTCAACATCTCCTTTGATATTCTCAAGCAGCGTTCGGAAGCGTATAGAAAAATCAGAAATACCGCCCGATATATTCTCGGCAATCTTTCTGATTTTAATCCGGATACCGATATGGTGCCGGCGGATGAGCTGATGCCGATTGATAAGTGGGCAATCGCGACGCTGAATAACTTGATTGATAAAGTAAAAACAGCGTATGACAACTATGAGTTCCATATTGTCTACCATAGCTTGCATAATTTCTGCGTTGTGGATATGTCAAACTTCTATCTTGACGTTCTCAAGGACAGATTGTATACCGAAAAGGCGGATTCCAAGGAAAGAAGAGCTGCACAGACGGCGATTTACCTCGTTTTGAACGCGATGACAAGAATGGTCGCACCGATTCTTGCGTATACCTCTGATGAGATTTGGAAATATATGCCTCACGCCGCTCAGGATAACGCAGCTCATGTCATCTTTAACGAAATGCCCGAGAAAGTGGCACTGTCGGTGGATGATAACTTTATGGCGTTCTGGGAGCAGCTGCACGTACTCAGAGACGATGTTAAAAAGACGCTCGAGCCGATGATTAAGGATAAAACCATCAAAAGCTCGCTTGAGGCGAAAATTGTCCTCAGCGCCGGCGGCGATCAGCTTGCGTTTCTCAAAAAAGCCGAGCCTGAGCTTGCCACTGCCTTTATTGTGTCTGAGGTTGAGATTGTCGATAACGGTGCCGAGCTTTCTATTACCGCGGAGAAAGCGGAGGGTGAGAAATGCGAACGCTGCTGGGCAATCAGAAAATCTGTCGGTGCAGACGCTGAGCATCCTACTCTTTGCGCGCATTGCTGTGAAACTTTAAGATAATGATGTATTAAAATCGGTGTGATGAACAGTTACACCGATTTTTGACTATATTTCGGAGGAAGCTATGCCTTTTATCGCACTTGCCATTGGATTATTGATTGTTATCATTGACCAGGCGATTAAGTATTTTATAGCCACCGGCTTAAAGCCGGTGGGTGAATTATCAGTAATTGACGGGCTGTTTAAGCTTGTTTATACGGAAAATCGCGGCGTTGCGTTCGGTATGTTTCAGAATATGCGGTGGATTTTTGTCGCCGTAACGTCCGTTTTGCTGTTCGCGATTATCTTTTATATGTTCAGAAAAAGACCGTCCGGAAAATTGTTTTATGTGTCCGCCGGTCTGATTATCGGCGGCGGCATCGGCAATTTGATCGACCGAATCGTATTGGGATATGTCATTGATTACCTCAGTCTTTCCTTTTTCTCACCGGTATGTAATTTTGCGGATTATTGCATTACAATCGGCGTGATTCTGTTGGTGATTTATGTTCTGTTCTTTACAGATACCTTCAAGAGTAAGAAGGAAAAACTGCATGACTGAGCATCAACTGATTTGTGAAAACGCAGGAGTCCGTCTTGACAAATTTCTTGCGGATGCCGGCATTGAAATTTCTCGCAGCGCTGCTGTCGGGTTAATCGAAAACGGCGCGGTCACAGTAAACGCTCAAACTGCTGTAAAAAAACAGAAGCTTGTGGTGGGCGACATCGTTAATATTCAGATTCCCGATCCGGTACCGTATGAGGCGCAAGCGGAAAATATTCCGCTGGATATCGTCTATGAGGACAACGATTTACTGATTGTCAATAAATCCAAAGGTATGGTGGTTCATCCGGCCGCAGGAAACCACGACGGAACGTTGGTGAACGCCTTACTCTATCATTGCGGAGAAAGTCTGTCGGGTATCAACGGTGTTCTTCGTCCCGGTATTGTACATCGCATTGATAAAGATACCAGCGGACTATTGATAGTCGCCAAAAATGACACTGCTCATAAGCTGTTGGCCGCACAGATAAAGACGCATTCCTTTATGCGTGAATACGAAGCGGTTGTTTGGGGAAATGTCAGGGATGACAGCGGCACCGTCAACGCACCCATCGGCAGAAATCCTCATGATCGCAAAAAAATGTGTATCACACAAAAAAACAGCAAGGAAGCCGTGACGCATTATCGGGTTATCGCGCGATATAAGGGATATACGCATATTTCTTGTATTCTTGAAACCGGACGCACGCATCAGATTCGTGTCCATATGGCTTCACTGGGTCATCCGGTTGCCGGTGATTTCATTTACGGTGTAAAGCATGAAAAGGTGGATTTCGCAGGTCAGTGCCTCCACGCCAAAAAAATCGGCTTTATTCATCCCACGACAGGGAAGTATATGGCGTTTGATTCGGAATTGCCTGACTACTTTACGTGCTTTTTGACCAAGCTCCGGCATAAATCCGCATAAACTTTTTCCAAAAAAGTGCTTGCATTCTATGAATGAGTGTGTTATAATATCCGAGTAGGCTTGGTAATTATTATGCTGAGCTGTATACATTTGGTTCCGTCGTTTCCAACGACGTGCTCAAATAACGGTGTAAGCCGTCATTTTGAAACTGATAGTCCGCTGCCGTTTGGAAGGGTATGAATATCGGGTAAAAATTAGGAGGATGAAAAATGGACGCATTAAAAACAATCGCGGCCGGATCAGTGAAAGAATCTGTCCCTGAGTTCGGCATCGGTGATACCATCAGAATCGCCGTAAAAATCCGCGAAGGTGAAAAGGAAAGAACCCAGATGTTTGAGGGTACCGTTATTGCCAAGAAAGGCAGCGGTGTTGCCGAAACATTCACCGTAAGACGTGTCGCCTACGGCGTTGGTGTTGAAAGAGTGTTCCCGCTCCACTCACCCAATGTTCAGGATATCAAGGTTGTTCGTTACGGTAAGGTTCGCAGAAGCAAGCTCTACTATCTCCGTGACAGAGTCGGTAAGGCAGCAAAGGTTAAGGAACAGATTCGTAAGTAATTCTCGAATAATAGTTAAAGGGAACTTGCTTAAGTTCCCTTTAACTTTTTTCGGAAGCAGGTGAATTGATTTGAGCTATACTCCCAATGATGAAGAGTCTCGCAAATACTCTTCCGATATAGACCTATCCATTGATATTAATCCGGAAATGTATGCCGAGGGAAAGACCACGCCGGGCTATGATACCTTTTATAGAGCGGCTGAAGAGGCTACCAGTCAGGCCGATCAAAAGGCTACTGCGGACGGCAGCAAAATTGGTTTCTCTACCGCAAAGGCAGACGGCGCTATGGCAGGCGTTTACGACTGGATTCGCTGTATTATTTTCGCCATTGCCATTGTCGTTGTATGTTTAACCTTTGTGTTTCGTTTGATTGATGTGGACGGTCGTTCCATGAATGATACCCTTGAAACCAAAGATAAGGTTATCGTAACGAATATGTTCTATACGCCGCAGGATAATGATATTGTTGTTATCTCACACGGCGCGGTGTATAAGAAGCCGATTATCAAGCGCGTTATCGCTACCGAAGGTCAAACACTGGAGCTTGATTATGCCAACGAGAAAATCATTGTTGACGGTATTGAAATTTCGGAACCGTACATCAAAGGAACGACATTCTCCGGCAACTACGGCAATAATGTCATTCCGGAGGTTATTCCCGAAGGCAAAATTTTTGTGATGGGCGATAACAGACAGATATCCCTTGACAGCCGCAGTACAGAAATCGGTTTGATTGACGTGAAGGATGTCATCGGTAAAGCGCAGTTTGTCGTTTTCCCGTTTAATCATTTCGGATATCTTTATTAACAAGAAAGGCCTATTTCTTTTTAGAAGGAATAGGCTTTGTTTTTATAACGAGGAATTTTTATGAGTGAAGTTCAAAATATCCAGTGGTTTCCCGGTCATATGACCAAAACCAAAAGGCAAATCCAAGCCAATCTGAAGCTCGTGGACGCGGTCGCGGAAATTATTGACGCGAGAATCCCCGTCAGCAGCCGAAATCCTGATTTAGATAAACTGATACAAAATAAGCCGCGTGTCATTTTGTTGAACAAGAGTGATATGGCAAACCCAACCGCGACGAAAATGTGGATTCATTATTTTTCCGAACAAGGCACCACTGCCATTCCCGTAGATTGCAAAAGCGGAAAAGGCTTGAATAAGTTTCCGCAGGCGGTCAATACGGTTTTACAACAAAAAATCGAGAAGCTGAAAGCGAAAGGTATGAAAAATCCAACGATGCGCATCATGATTGTCGGTATCCCGAATGTCGGCAAATCTTCTTTTATCAACCGCATTTCCCGCAAGGACAGGGCAAAGGTAGAGGACAGACCGGGCGTGACACGCGGTAATCAATGGTTTACGATTTCTCAGAATTTAGAGATGTTAGATACACCCGGCGTCTTGTGGCCGAAATTTGATGATCAGGTTGTCGGCGAACATCTTGCGTTTACCGGCGCTGTCAAGGATCAGGTCATTGATACCGAGCTTCTTGCGCTTCGGTTGCTTGATTTTCTCAAAACCCTGAAACCTGCTGATTTTATCATACGCTTCAAGTTGGATGAAATCGATTTAGACAGCGTTTCGTCTTACGATTTATTACAATTAATCGGAAAAAAGCGCGGAATGTTGGTATCCGGCGGCGAAATAGATACCGAACGCGCGGCGATTATGATTTTAGATGAATTCAGAGCGGCAAAATTAGGCCGTATTACCGTAGAGATGCCCGGCGGAGGAACGCGATGAACTGGTTAACATTTGAGGAAGAAGCCGCCCAAAAGGGATATCACGCAGTCTGCGGCGTTGATGAAGCCGGCAGAGGTCCCCTGGCAGGACCGGTCTGTGCCGCGGCGGTCATACTGCCCAAAGGGGTAGTGATAGATGGCGTCAACGATTCCAAAAAGCTGTCCGAAAAGAAACGAGAGGCACTCTTTGAAGTGATAAAGTCCGCGTCTCTTTCATACGCTATAGCGTATGCAGACGTTGCGGAAATAGAAGAGCTCA
>JAFUUV010000276.1 GCA_017471345.1 Ruminococcus sp. | reverse complement strand
TTGAAAGTGCGTGAGGAAATAATGAATCGCGGCATCCATCTTTTGCGGATCGGTGAAACGGTGATCGGCGGATGGTACCGCTAAAAAATCAATGGCGTTTCGCTCGGCAAAATCACGCACCACATCAAACGGTACGATTTCGTCCTTTGTGCCGTGGGCAATCACAATATCCTCGGAAAAGGATGTGTAGTCGCGTTCGGGAACGTCGGACGCGTGAAGCTCGGCAAGGAAATCAGGCGTAATTTTGATTTTTCGGTCGAAACCGACCAGAATCGGTTTCCCTTTACGCAGCTCATCCATCTGACCATGCGACATGATTCCGGACTCCATCACCTCAGCCATATTGATTGCCGGACAGCGCAGAGCAATTTTGCGAAACGGATTGGGATGTTCGGTGATGTATTTGAGTACAAGATAGCCGCCGAAGCTGGTAGCGCAGGCGCAGAGATTGTCGGTGTGAAAGCGCTTGCGCACATAGGCAATCACCAAGTCAAGATAGAGCATACAGTCGTCCAGTGTGAGCTTGCCGCGCGCGTCGTCGCCGTGGCAAGGCCAGTTGAAAACCAAAACAGCGATATCAGGGTGCTTCTTCTGCAAGCGTTCGGCAAGCTTCTGCGCGGCACGATTATCCTTGTGACCGGCAAAGCCGTGACAAAAAACGACCGCGCCGCTGACGCGGCGGATATCGGTGCAGTAAAGCTTGCAGCGTACGCTACAGCCTTTTTCATTGATATTAAAATATTTTTCCATAATAACCCTTCCTTTTGCCTCTATTATATCGTGGTGCCAAGGGATTGTCAATCAAAACAACGGCAAATCAAATTCTCCGAAAAAACGGGCATGACAAATTTGTAAGAACTATACAAAAATATCATTCTGCCCTTGACATCTGAAGTGATTTGACCTATAATTATATTAGCGTAGTAAAACGCTGCTAAATTATATATCAGGAGGATATAACAATGAAACAAGGTAATAAGGTATTAGGCATTGTTGCTATTGTTCTCGGCGCTTTCGCGATTGTGACCTTCTATGTTCCTTTCTTCAACATAGTTTCTCTCATCGCCGCTATCGTCGGTCTGATTCTTGCAATTATGTCCAAAAAGAGCTTTACTGAAGCAGGCACTACTTCCCCGGTTCCCACCGTTGGTCTGGTTCTGTCCATCATCGGTCTCGCTTTTGCTTGCATCGGCTTCTTCACCTGCACCGTTTGCGGTACTTGTGCACTCAACGAAGCGGCTAAGGATCCCAACTTCGCGAGCAGCCTCAGCAGCGCTCTTGCCTCTGCTGTTCAGTAAGAGAAACAAAAAAACAATCCACAGCCAGCCTGCGGCTGGCTGTATTGTTTTGTAAGGAGTGTTTTATGTTACCAAGCCTTCATATTTTCGGGTGGGAAGTCGGCTCCTACGGTATCATGGTGGTGCTCGGCGCGTTTGTCTGTGCAACAGTTGGCACGAAGATGATTAAGCGCTTCGGACGCGACCTCTATGATTTTTTGTTGATACTGCTTTGTATCGGCGCAGGCATTTTTGTCGGCGCGCACATTCTCTTCGGCATCACCCACCTCGACACACTTATCCTTGCATTTCGTAACATTCGTGCGCTGTGGTTTAACCGGTTTTGGGACGCTGTTATTTACAGCATTGGCGGCATGGTATTTTACGGCGGTTTTCTCGGCGGTATCGGCGCGATTTTCATTTACTCTCATTTTGACAAGAAAATCAAGGCGCGGAATTTGCTGGATATCTACGCGGTGCTGACGCCGCTGTTTCATGTATTCGGACGGATTGGCTGCTTCCTCGGCGGCTGCTGCTACGGCATTGAATCTCCCTTTGGCTTTACGGCGCATGGCAATACCATTAATCCCGACGTTAACGACGTGAACCGTCTGCCGGTGCAGCTGATAGAAGCAACCTGTAATCTGATGATTTTCCTGTTTATCCTCTACCTGTTCCGAAAATCAAGAATGACGGACAAGCTGATTTTTGTGTATATGCTCATATATCCCGTTGTCCGCTTCACGCTGGAATTCTTCAGAGGTGACGAAATCCGCGGCTTCCTGTTCGGGCTTTCTACCTCGCAGTGGATTAGTATTCTGCTCTTTGCCGTCGCTGTCGCGGCGTTGCTGATCAGCCAT
>JAFUUV010000275.1 GCA_017471345.1 Ruminococcus sp. | reverse complement strand
AGCCGGGAAAAGGGGGTTACACAGATGAGAAGAAGTGACAGAGAGGTGACGGATGCCGCGGCCGTCGAACAGTTTATCGCGGAACAGCAAATCCTGCGCGTCGGCTTCTGCGACAACGGCGAAGTATACATCGTGCCGGTCAACTACGGCTACACCTGTGACAACGGTAAATATACCTTTTACTTTCACGGCGCGAAAGCAGGACGCAAATACACACTCGCGAAAGCGTCGCCAACGGTCGGCTTTGAGCTGGACGGCGCCTACGCGCCGCTTCCCGCGGAAAAGGCGTGCAACTGGTCGGCGACCTTCCAAAGCGTTATCGGCACCGGCACACTGACCGTGGCAGAGGACAAGGCGGAGAAAATCGAGGGGCTCAACCACATTATGGCGCAGGCAAGCGGCAGGAGCGATTGGAGCTACTCGGAGAAAATGCTTGACGCGGTGGCGGTATTCTGCCTGCGCGCGGACAAGCTCACCTGTAAAGCAAAAAAATAAGTCGAAAACGCGGCACCGCAGGATGCCGCGTTTTTTTAGTTCAAGCTCAGTACCACCGAAAACTCGCCCGTGCCGACACTGGCGAATTCCTTGCAGATGGCGGTCAATTTGCCGTCCTTGCCGAGATAGTACCGCGCTTCGGCAAGGTTTTCGTCCGCGAGGGTTTTGCCGAGATTCTCCTCGTATCTCTCGGGCTTGGCGGTTTTGTATTTGGAAACGTAATCCTTCTCCAGCTCGGAAGAGAGCTTTTTCAGCGCCGCCTCAGCGCTCATGCCCGCTTTCTTAGCCAACGCGTCGTTGCTGAGAGCCGCGCCGGTTTTGCTGTTGAAATTGTAAACGGTATAGTCCACCGCGTGTGAAAAATAGACGCGGCGGATGACAACGCTGATGACGCCGTCGTTCTCAAATTTTTCGTAATTCAGCGAATCACAGGTCAGACTCAGGCGGCCGGCACTCTCCCGTTCCGCCGTCGCGAAGTCGGTGGAATACCTCTGCGTAATCTCGCTGTTCGCCTTTTCGGCGTCCTCGCTGTCAAAATTGATGGACGGAATCCGATAGACAGCACTGTAGCTGTTGCCGTTGGCGTCGGTGTAGTCAAAGCTTTCCTCACGCGCGACAGATACCTTGTTTTTGGTTTTCGCGGCTTCAATCACCTGCTCCGGCGCGGTCGTCGCAACCGGCAGGCTCTCCGTGCCGCAGGCGGAAAGCCACAGGCAAACAGCCGTGAACAACACGACAATTCCTAATCTTTTCATAAAACACCACAAATTCATATTCTTTTCGCAGAGGACTATTATAGCACAGTCGCCGCGAAGAATCAACCCCGACGCGGTCGCTTCGGCTTGCGCAGGGTGATTTCATCAAAGGGCACCGGCTTGATGCCCAGCGCGTTGAGATAGCCAAGACAGGCGTCATACACCTGCTCCTGCGCGAGCGCCTCCGGCTGATGGGCGTCGTAGCCGAGGACAACCTTGTTGCCGACCTCCGCGACGACCTGCCAAAAGGCAGGATTGGGATACCACTTCTTGTTGCGGTAGCCGAGAATGTTGTATTCGAGCGGAATATCCATCGCCTTGATTTGTTGGCAGAAATCGCGCATCAGATTGCGGTAAAAGGTGCTGTCCTCATGGCGCAGGATGTCGGGATGGGCAAAGTAGGTAAACACGCCGGAGGACAAGCCCTCAAGCGTCTGGCGGACATATTCCTCCGCCTGCTCACGTGTGGCGCGGCTGGCGTAGTAATCCTGCACCTCGTACTCATTGCGGATAAAATGCTGCCCCATAATCAGGTAGTCAAGCTTCAGCGGTTCGATAAAGCGCATAAAGTCCTCAAACAGCGCCGGATAGTACTCGGTCTCGAAGCCGATGAGAATCCGGATATCCTTTTGATATTCCTTCTGCAGCGCACGCAGACTTTCAACATACTCCTCCGCCTCCTCGGGACGCATACGGAAGTTGCTGTAGTAGTCGGTCGGGAAAAACTGCGGACAGTGGTCGGCAAAGCCCAGCACACGGATGCCGGCTTGAATCGCCGCCTCAACATATTCTCTGTCCGTGCCGGTCGCGTGGTGACAGCGGTAAGTATGGGTATGCAGATTGTAGCGCATAGGGAAACCCTCCTGATGGTGATTATTGCCTATATTATACCGCATTTTCAGGCGGTTTTCAATAACTTGCCGATTATTCGGAAACAGCGATTAAATTGATTTAAATCAATGTTGAAAGCAGGTCGGATTGTTATACTAAAAGCATAGAAAAAGCCGAAAGAGGTGAGGTGTGATGGCATACGGACGGGTACATTCCACAGAGAGCTTCGGCTCAGTGGACGGTCCCGGCGTGCGGTTCCTGATTTTTATGCAGGGCTGCCGGCTGCGCTGCCGCTACTGCCACAACGCCGATACCTGGCGCACAGACGGCGGCATAGAAATGACTGCCGACGCGTTGCTAAAGAAAGCGCTGCGTTACCGCTCCTACTGGGGAGATACCGGCGGTATTACCGTCAGCGGCGGCGAACCGCTGCTGCAAACAGCATTTCTGACCGAGCTGTTTACCAAGGCAAAGGCACAGGGCGTGCACACCTGTATTGACACTGCCGGACAGCCTTTTTCGCGTCAGGAACCGTTCTTCTCACAGTTTCAACAGCTGTGCGCGGTAACGGATTTATTTTTGGCGGACATCAAGCACATCGACAGCGCCGCGCACAAGGCGCTGACCGGTGCGGATAACAGCAATATTTTGGATATGCTGCGGTTTTTGTCCGAAATTCATCAACCCGTATGGATTCGGCACGTGCTGGTACCGGACATCACGGACGACGACGAAGTGCTGCGGCGCACAAGGGCGTTTATTGAAACCCTGGATAACGTCGAAAAAATCGAGGTGCTGCCCTACCACAGCATGGGCGCTTACAAATGGCAGGCGCTGGGCTTGCGCTACACACTGCAGGACACACCGCCCCCGACAGCGCAGCGCATACAAAACGCATATGAAATACTCAACGGATTACGATAAAAGGAGAGATTGCAATGACCTTTGAAACAGGGGTTACCTTCCCCGTCACCGAGCAGATGAAGCACGCATGGCGCGGCTTTGAAGGCAGAAAATGGCGCGAGGACGTCAATGTCCGCGAGTTCATTCAGAATAACTACACCATGTACGACGGCGACGAAAGCTTTTTAGAAGGCCCCACCGAAGCGACCGATAAGCTTTGGGGACGCCTGCAGGAGCTGCAAAAGGAAGAACGCGCCAAGGGCGGTGTTTTAGAATGTGAAACCGAGGTGGTTTCCTCGCTGACCGCCTACGGTCCCGGCTATATTGACGAGAGCATGAAGGAGCTGGAAAAAATCGTCGGTCTGCAGACCGACAAGCCCCTCAAACGCGCGTTTATGCCCTACGGCGGCATCAAAATGGCGGTACAGGCTGCCTCCACCTACGGCTATGAGGTCAATCCGCAGCTCGTCAAGATTTTCAGCGACTATCACAAAACCCACAATCAGGCGGTGTTTGATGCCTATACCCCCGAAATGAAGCGCGCCCGTCACAGCCACATCATTACCGGACTTCCCGACACCTACGGCAGAGGCCGCATCGTTGGCGACTACCGCCGTGTTGCGCTGTATGGGTTGGATTACCTGATTTTTACCAAGGAAAAGGATTTGTTCTACTGCGGCGGCAGAAACATGAGCGAGGAGCACGTGCGTCTGCGTGAGGAGATTGCCGAACAAATCCGCGCCCTCAACGGCATGAAGAAGATGGCGGAAATCTACGGCTTCGACATTTCCGCACCGGCGCAAAACGCACGGGAAGCCGTGCAATGGCTGTACTTCGGCTACCTTGCCGCCATCAAAACCCAAAACGGCGCGGCGATGAGCGTGGGCAGAATTTCCACCTTCCTTGATATTTACATCCAGCGCGATTTGGAGGAGGGTACCCTGACCGAGCAGGAGGCGCAGGAGCTGATTGACCACCTCGTTCTCAAATTCCGTATGGTCAAATTCGCGCGAATTCCTTCCTACAACGAGCTGTTCTCGGGCGATCCGGTGTGGGTAACGCTGGAAATGGCAGGCATCGGCATGGACGGCAGACATATGGTCACCAAAAACGACTTCCGCTTCCTGCACACCCTCGAAAATATGGGACCGGCGCCTGAGCCGAACCTGACGGTGCTCTGGTCGTCCAGACTGCCCGAGGCTTTCAAAAAATACGCGACCAAAATTTCCATCAACACCTCCTCCATCCAGTACGAAAACGACTGCGTGATGCGTCCCGTCTGGGGTGACGACTACAGCATCTGCTGCTGTGTCTCCGCCACACAGACCGGCAAGGAGATTCAGTTCTTCGGCGCGCGCGCCAACCTCGCGAAGTGCCTGATTTACGCCCTCAACGGCGGCGTAGACGTCGCCTCCGGCGAGCAGGTCGGCCCCGAGATTTCTCCGATCACCTCGGAATATCTCGACTACAATGAGGTGATGCACAAATTCAACGCCATGATGAGCTGGCTGGTCGAGCTGTATGTCAACACCCTCAACCTCATCCATTATATGCACGACAAATACTACTACGAGGCGGCGGAGATGGCGCTGATTGACACCTACACACGCCGCACCTTTGCCACCGGTATCGCCGGCTTCTCGCACGTCGTTGACTCACTGAGCGCGATTAAGTACGCGAAGGTCAAGCCCATCCGCAACGAACGCGGACTGATTGTCGATTATGATATCGAAGGCGATTTTCCACGCTACGGCAATGATGACGAGCGCGCCGACAGCATCGCCATCTGGCTGCTCAAGGCGTTTATGAAAAAGGTCAGAGAGCACCATACCTACCGCCATTCCGAGCCGACAACCTCGATTCTGACCATTACCTCCAACGTTGTTTACGGCAAAGCGACCGGCGCGACGCCCGACGGCAGAAAGGCGCACGCTCCCTTCGCTCCCGGCGCGAATCCCTCCTACGGCGCGGAGAAAAACGGCTTGCTCGCCTCTCTGAACTCCGTGGCGAAGCTGCCCTATGAATACGCGCTCGACGGCATCTCCAACACCCAGACCATCAGCCCCGACGCGCTCGGTCACAGCTTGGAGGAGCGTCAGGACAACCTCTGGCATATTCTTGACGGCTACTTCGACCAAGGCGCTCACCACCTCAACGTCAACGTGTTCGGTGTGGAGAAGCTCAGAGACTGCATGGAGCATCCCGAAAAGCCCGAGTACGCCAACTTCACCATCCGTGTATCCGGCTACGCGGTCAAGTTTATCGACCTCACACGCGAGCAGCAGCTTGATGTGATTATGCGTACCGAACACAAGAAATTGTAATACAAGCCCTTGACCGCGCGGTTTTATCGCGCGGTTTTTTTCCTCTCTCCTCTTGCAAAACCGCCTGTACAAGAGTATAATAGTAAGCAATATAAAGGGAACCTTGAACAATTCCCTAAAACGAAAGGATGATTCCCATGAAAAGTGACGCCATCAGAAAAGGCGTACAATGCGCTCCCCAGCGTTCACTGCTGCACGCGCTCGGTATGACCGACGAGGAAATTCAGAAGCCGATGATTGGTATTGTCAGCTCCTACAATGAGATTGTACCGGGACATATGAATATAGATAAAATTGTGAACGCCGTCAAAACCGGCGTCGCCCTTGCCGGCGGCAATCCGATTGTTTTTCCGGCAATCGCGGTCTGCGACGGTATCGCGATGGGTCATCAGGGCATGAAATACTCACTGGTCACCCGCGATCTGATTGCCGATTCCACCGAGTCCATGGCGCTGGCACACGCGTTTGACGCGCTGGTGATGGTGCCCAACTGCGACAAAAACGTTCCCGGTCTGCTGATGGCGGCAGCTCGTCTGAATATTCCCTGCATCTTTGTCAGCGGCGGTCCGATGCTCGCCGGTCGTTTCGGCGGTCACAAAACCAGCCTCTCCTCCATGTTTGAGGCGGTCGGCTCCTACAATTCCGGCAAAATCACCGCCGAGGAATTGAATGAATATGAAAACAAGGCGTGCCCGAGCTGCGGCTCCTGCTCCGGTATGTACACCGCGAATTCCATGAACTGCCTGACAGAAGTGCTGGGCATGGCACTGCGCGGCAACGGCACCATTCCGGCGGTTTACTCCGAACGCATTCAGTTGGCAAAACGCGCCGGTATGAAGATTATGGAGCTGCTTGAGAAGGACATCAAGCCCTGTGACATCATGACGGAGGACGCGTTCCGCAACGCGCTGACCATGGATATGGCGCTGGGCTGCTCCACCAACTCCATGCTGCACCTGCCGGCAATCGCTCATGAGTGCGGCATTGACCTCAACCTCGATATTGCCAACGAAATCAGCGCCAAAACTCCGAATATCTGCCACCTCGCTCCTGCCGGCAGAACCTATATGGAGGATCTTAACGAGGCAGGCGGCATTTACGCGGTGATGAATGAGATTAACAAGCTCGGTCTGCTCAACACCGACCTCATTACCTGCACCGGCAAGACCATCGCCGAGAACATTGAGGGCGTCGTCAACAAGAATCCCGATGTTATCCGTCCCGTGGACAAGCCCTACAGCCCCACCGGCGGCATCGCTGTTCTGCGCGGCAACCTTGCTCCCGACGGCTGCGTCGTGAAGCGTGCCGCGGTCGCGCCGGAAATGCTCCGTCATGAAGGCCCCGCGAAGGTGTACGACTGCGAGGAGGACGCGATGGCGGCTATCAACAACGGTGAAATCGTCGCCGGTGACGTCGTAGTCATCCGCTACGAAGGTCCCAAGGGCGGTCCGGGTATGCGCGAGATGCTCAACCCGACCTCAGCGATTATGGGACGCGGTCTCGGCAGCTCTGTCGCGTTGATTACGGACGGCCGCTTCTCCGGCGCGACAAGAGGCGCTTCAATCGGTCACGTATCGCCCGAGGCAGCGGTCGGCGGTCCGATTGCGCTGGTACAAAACGGCGACAGGATTGAAATTGACATTCCCTCCAACAAAATCACCCTTAAGATTTCTGACGAAGAGCTTGCCGCAAGAAAGGCGGCATGGGTACCCAGAGAGCCGAAAATCACCACCGGTTACCTCGCGCGTTACGCGAAACTGGTGTCCTCCGGTGCACAGGGCGCGGTACTCTCCTGATAAATCTGCACAAAATTCAGTTTGAATATTTATACAGGTTTCTGTAATTTCAAAGCAAAATAAGCAATTCGCACAATTCACCCTTTACCTTTTTGGTAAAAGGGTGAATTTTTTTATTTTATTCAAAACTTGTTGTTAATTCTGTACAATTATGATATACTGATGAAGGATAATTTTATTACTTTGCTGAAATTGTCGAATTCGAAAAATAATTGAAAATTTTTGATACGAAGGGAGTTTTATTTTTGAAACAATACGATGCGAAAAAAATTTTGAACATCGCGCTTGCCGGCCACAGCGGCTGCGGCAAGACCTCGGTGGCTGAGTCGATTCTTTACCTCGCGAAGGTCAGCGACAGACTCGGAAAAATCGCCGACGGCAATACTACGCTCGATTTTGACAGTGAGGAGATTAAGCGCCAGGCATCCATTATGACTGCTGTTGCGCCGATAGAGTGGAAAAATACCAAAATCAATCTCATCGACACACCCGGTCTTTTTGACTTCGCCGGCGGCGTTGCCGAGGGTATGCGTGCCGCCGATACCGCGCTGATTGTGGTTTCCGGCAAGGACGGCGTCAATGTCGGTACCGAAAAGGCTGTCGAAGCCGCCACCAAGGCAGGCTTGACCAAGATGTTCTTTGTCAATGGTCTGTGTGACGAGGACGCGCGTTTCTATCGTGTATTTGAAACCCTCAAAGCGACCTTTGGCCCCACCGTTTGTCCTGTTGTGGTTCCGCACATTGTTGACGGTCAGGCAAACACTTATGTCAACCTCTTTAACTACAAAGCGTATGAATATGACGCGAAGGGTAATCCCAAACCTACCGCGCTGCCCGATATGGGCGACAGACTCGAAGGTCTGCGCGAGGCAATCAAGGAAGCGGTTGCCGAGACCAGCGAGGAATTGATGGAAAAATATTTTGCCGGCGAAGAATTCACTCCCGAGGAAATTATTCTCGGCGTTTCGCAGGGTGTTAAGGACGGCACCATCTGTCCCGTATTCTGCGGTGACGCGCATAACACCTTCGCGATTGATCAGCTGCTTGACAGCCTGACATGGCTGGCGCCCTCCGCGGCGCAGTGCGGCGAAATCGGCGTTGACCTCGACGGCGAGCCGGTAGAGCTGAATGTCAACAAGGACGCGGCGGCGGCAGCGATTGTCTTTAAGACCGTAGCTGACCCCTTCATCGGCAGACTTTCCTATGTCAAGTGCATCTCCGGCAAGATTGCTCCCGATGTGCCCGTCATCAATATGCGCACCGGTGCGCAGGAGCGTATTTCCAAGGTGCTGACCATGACCGGCAAAAAGCAGAGCGATACCGATTACATCGGCGCCGGTGATATCGGCGCGATTCCGAAGCTTATTTCCGCCAAGACCGGCGACACCCTCTGCTCTCCCCTGCGCAAGGTTATTTTAGACGGCATTGACTACCCTGTCTCCAGCTACACCATGGCGATTTATCCCGCCAAGAAGGGCGACGAGGACAAGGTGGCGCAGGCTGTCGGCAAGCTTGCTGACGAGGATCCCACCATCCGTTTTGAATCCAACCACGAAACCCACGAAATGCTGGTGTCCGGTCTGGGCGAGCAGCACCTTGACGTGGTGATTTCGAGAATGAAGAGCAAATATAACGTTGACGCGAAGCTGCAAACCCCGAAGATCGCGTACCGTGAAACCATCCGCAAGAAGGTGTCCGCACAGGGACGCTACAAAAAACAGAGCGGCGGTCACGGTCAGTTTGGCGACGTCTGGATTGAGTTTGAGCCGTTTGATACCGACAGCCTCGAATTTGCCGAGAGAGTTGTCGGCGGCGCGGTTCCGAAGAACTTCTTCCCCGCTGTTGAAAAAGGCTTGCGTGACGCCATCAAAAAGGGCGTACTTGCCGGTTATCCCACCGTCGGCATCAAGGCGACGCTGTATGACGGCTCTTACCATCCCGTTGACTCCTCTGAGATGTCCTTCAAAACAGCAGCGAGTCTGGCGTACAAAAACGGTATTCCCAACGCGATGCCTACCCTGCTGGAGCCGATTGGCAGCCTGAAGGCGTGTGTGCCCGACAACAACATGGGCGACGTCATGGGTGAGGTCAACAAGAGACGCGGACGCGTGCTTGGTATGTCCCCTGCCGGTCAGGGTATGCAGGTTGTCGAGGCGGAGGTTCCGATGGCGGAGATGAGCGACTTCTCCACCTTTATCCGTCAGATTACCCAGGGACGCGGCTCCTTTGAGTTCAATTTTGCGCGTTACGAGGACTGCCCTGCCAATGTGGCGCAGAAGGTCATCGAAAAGGCAAAAGCCGAAATGGACGAAGATTAATCTTTCATTTAAATGCAGCGAGGACAGGAGCAATCCTGTTCTCGTTTTTTGAAAGCCGCAAGTAGATATAAAAAAACCGACTTCACGCGAAGCCGGTTTTGTTCTTTTAAAATTCTGTCATAGGATCGTACTTAGCGCCGCCCTGACGACATTCAAAATGCAGGTGCGGTCCGGTGGAGTTGCCGGTGGAACCGACAAGACCGATGACCTGACCCTTTTTGACGGATGCGCCCGGCTGAACGCCAACGCTCGTGAGGTGACCGTAAATCGTCTCCTTACCGTTACCGTGGTCAATCAGGACGTAATTGCCGTAGCTTCCGCAGGCACAGCACTGTTCCTTACCCCAATTGTGGGTGCAGCCGGTAAAGGTGCCTGTGACCACACCGGCGTCCGCCGCAAGGACGGGCGTACCCATAATGCCGCCGCCGGCGATGTCGATGCCGCCGTGGTAATAACCGGTACGCGGCTCGTGAAAGAGCGAGGACAGGTAGTAATAGCCCGGACAAGGCCATACATAGCCGGTGGTATTGATATCGTCATGCGTTTGCGCCTGAGACTCAAAATACTTGCGGATTTGGGATTCCATGAGCGTAGACTCGTTATCCGCGTCGGCGAGGAAATCCTTTGCCTGCTCTGAGGAGGCATTGAGCTTTTTCAGCGTTTCCTGATTCTCCTCCAGCGTCTTGTTGAGATCGGCGAGGTCGGCGGACAGCTCACTCTCGTCCGTCTGCAAGCGCTGCTGATCCTCCTGCATCTGTTCCTTTTTGGTCTCGATTTCAGCAAGCTTGGCACTGAGCGTATCAATCAGATCCGCGTCGTATTTGGTGAGGGACTGCAACAGCGTCATTTTGTCAATCATATCGGAGAAATCCTTCGCGCCGAGAATGATTTCCAGCTCGCTGGCACTGCCTGCCATATAAATCGCGCGGAGACGGTCGCACAAGGCATTGAGCTGACCTTCAATCGCTTCGTTTGCCTGATCGATTTCCTGTTGTCCTTCGGTAATATTCTCCTTCAGATCGTCAATAGCCGTGCGTGTCAAGGTGACTTTTTCGCTGAGCACCTTGATTTTCTCGGTAAGCGCGGCGTTATACTCTTCTTTGTCGGCGATTTCCTTGGCGTTTTTCTCTAAGATTTTTTGATACTGTTCCTTCTTTTGCCCGAGGTTGGAAATCCGCTCCGCGAGCGATTGCGTGTTGATTGCCTCCTCTGCGGACGCGGTCAAAAACGAACCGGCAACCGGAACAGAAATCAGGCAGACACCAAGAAGCGCACAGATAGTTTTTTTGAAATAAGTCATAGACAACGCCTTACATCAGCGATCTGTAGCCGATTTCGACGTCAGGATCATAGGTGGAACCATTGAGACGGCACTCAAAGTGGAGATGCGATCCGGTGGAGTGACCGGTGGAGCCCATCTGACCGATGACCTGACCGGCGGACACGGACTGTCCCTCGCTGACGCCGACACTGGAAAGGTGACCGTAAATCGTCATTTTTCCGTTGCCGTGATCAATCATGACATAGTTGCCGTAGCTGCCGCCGCAGCCGCAGTCGCCTTCCTTGCCCCAGTTGTGAACGCAGCCGGAATAGGTCGCGACAACCGTGCCGCTGCTTGCGGCAACGATGGTGCTGAACATCGGGCCGGCGATATCGACGCCGCTGTGACCGTAGCCTCTGCCCTCGGAATCACCGTAGTCAGAGCTGATGTAATATACACCGGGAGCAGGCCATACATAATCTCCGCCCGAGGGTGTCGGCTCGGGATCGGGATCTTCAACGGGAGTAGGAGCAGGCGTCGGATCCGGCTCGTCCTCGTGCGTAGCAGGCTGGGTAGCGGGCTGGCTGTTGCTATTGCTATTGCTGTTGCTATTGCTGT
>JAFUUV010000274.1 GCA_017471345.1 Ruminococcus sp. | reverse complement strand
TTTGATATAATCGTAGTCGAGTTTGCCCAAGCCGGAGCTCTCTACCAGATTAATCTTGTCGCCTGCGTGGATATCCTCGGGATAGACAAAGGCAATTTCGTAATCGCCGTACTTGCCATACAAGCCAAAGGTTCCTGCCTCGATATCCTGATCGAAGGTTACGATAAAGTCGCAGCGCCAGTTCTTGTAGTAGTCAAAGGTTTCTTCTGAGACTTCATCTGCCGTAAAGGTATAGGCAGTGCCGAGCTTGCTGACCTTTTCTGCGGTGGGCTGCAACACGCCATTCTCGCCAAACACGGAAAGCTGAACATTGGTCGGCACATTGGTCAGCTTATCCACGGTTGCGGTCGGGAAAGCCGGCGCCGAAACAGCTCCGTCAACAGTTGCCGCAGATGCGACTGTTGTAAACATGGAAACGCAAATGCATAATGCAATAAGCACAGATAAAAAACGTCTGAATTTCATCCAAAAGCCTCCTTTCAAATTTTGGATGTACCCCTGTCACTTTTACAGAATTCTATGACAGGTTTACGGGTTTTTATCTTCCTGATTGTCAAAAGTTATGCCCTCATCACCCCCGCATAACACTGCAAGATAAACCAACCCTGCCATGATGTCGGTTTATCGCTCAGCCTTACTGAACCGAAAAATAGCTATCAATGCAGCTATACAACGTGCGACACTCACCCAATATATGGAAATTTATCTTCCTGCATATCCTTTATGAAAACTTTGTATCGGACGGGGAAACCGGCAACCCCCGTTCAGGTGAACGGGGGTTGCGTTGTGCTGTATACAATTATTTCCGCGAATTACTTCCGAATCCCGTGCCGGCTTTGCTTATTCGACGCTTTTGAGGCTTTCGACCATGTTGACCGCTTTGATTTTGAAGCTCATCAGGGCGTTGACCAGCAGGGCGAACAGCATCGTCAGCGCGGCGGCATAGAGGAATGAGGAGGGATAAATCTCTCTGCCGAACATGACGTTGTCCACCTCGACGGTCTGCACAATAAAGCCCGTCAGCAGGATGCCGAGCAGCAGTCCGGCGATGATACCCATCAGGGTGAGAATCAGGTTTTCAAGATAAAGCAATCCGGAGGTTTCGCGGTTGTAAAAACCGAGCACCTTGAAGGTCGCGATTTCACGGACGCGTTCGGCAAGGTTGATATTGGTCAGGTTATAGAGCACCACAAACGCCAGTCCCGCCGCGCAGACAATCATCACCACGACGACCATGTTCAGCGAATTGAGCATATTTTTGAAGTCGTTGATGCTCGAGCCCATGAAGCTGACGGCTGTCACGCGTTCATCGCGCAGCATGGCGGCGCTGAAAGCATTTTCACATTCCTCGCTTTTGTCCGAAAGCTGCACCGCCATCAGGTTACAGGTCGGCTCACTGCCAAAAATCTCGCGGTAGTAATCGGGCGTGAGATAGAGGTAGTTGTAAATATATTGTTCAAAAATGCCGCTGACCTTTGCCTGTGCCGTGCGGTTGCCGATGACAATGGTGATGGTGTCTCCGACCTCGAAGCCGAGGGTTGCCGCAAGCTTTTCGTTGACCATCACGCCGCTGTTGTCAAGCGTCAGCGGCGTATGCTCCGCGCGTGTCCGCAGGTGAATCAGCTGCTGCATGACGTCGGTGTCACTGACTGCCCAGACGTAGTTGGAATCCGTGTTTTCCCTGTCCCCGAAGCGCACCGCCGCCTCCTCCTGCGAGACAAGCAGTGTGTTTTTGGCGACGCCTGTTTCCTTTGCCAAGGCGGTCAGGTAGCCCTGTTCCGCTGCGGCTTGGTTGTTTTTGGGAACCACCACCGCGTCGTAGGCGTAGATTTCGCCAAATTGTACGTCGGTGAGCGGATCGAAGCTGTTGAGCAGTCCGAACGCCGCGACAATCAGCGCGGTACATCCGGCGACGCCGATGACCGTCATCAGCATCCGGATTTTGTAACGGAAGAGGTTGCGCGCGGTCAGCTTGGCGGTGAAGCCCATGTGCTTCCACAGCGGCGTGAGGTATTCAAGCAAAATCCGCTTGCCGGGCTTCGGCGCCTTGGGACGCATCGCCTGTGCCGGCCGCAGCCGCAGCGACTTTTCGCACACAACGACCGACACGACAGCGGTGGTCGCCACCGCGGCAAGCGTGCCGAGCACAACGGAAGGAATGTGCAGCACCAGCGAAATATCGCCGATGTAATACATGATTTTGTAGGCGTTATAGATGATAAACGGCAGACTCAGCACGCCGGCGGCAATGCCGACAGCGCTGCCGGTGACGGCTGCCGTCATCGCGTAGATGACGTATTTGAGGATGATCGAGCGGTCGGAATACCCGAGCGCTTTGAGGGTAGCGGTTTCGGTGCGCTTTTCCTCAATCAGACGCGTCATGGTGGTCACGCAGACCAGCACCGCCACCAACAGGAAGAACAGAGGAAAGACCGAGGCGACCGCGTCGAGCCGGTCGGCGTTCTGCGTAAAGGTGGAGTAGCCGGGATTGTTGTCGCGCGTAAAGAGATACCAGCGCGAGGGCTGCGTATCGGCAAGCTTTTCTTCCGCCTCCCGCAGCTCCTTTTCCGCGCCGGCAAGCTTTTCCTCCGCTTCGCGCCGTTTGTCGGCAAGCTCCTGCGCCGCCTTATCCAGCTGCTCTCTGCCGCTGTCACGCTGTTCGGAAAGCGCGGCTTCGCCGCTTTCCATCTCGGACCGCGCCGCCGCCAACTGCTGTCCGGACGCTTCCAATTGTGCCGCGCCGCTGCTGCGCTGCGCGTTGAACGCCTGCTGTGCGGCATCAAGCTGTGCCTTGCCGCTGTCTAACTGTTTCTTTGCTTCCGCTAACTGCGCCTGTCCGGCGGCAGCCTCCGTGTTCAGCTGTTCCTGCGCGGCGTCAAGCTGCTGCTTTGCCGCCGCAAGCTGTTCGCCCATCGCGCGGTGCAGCGTCAGTTCCTCGTCCGTCAGCTCGATAGCGCCTGCCTGTATCGCCTGTTCGGTCGCCTGATACACGGCGTTTTGCGCTTCCCACGCGTCAAGCCGGCTGTCAAGCTCCGCCTGTGCCGCTGCGATTTGCTCCTGAGCCTGTGCCGCCTGCGCTTCGTACTCCTGCTGCGCTGTCTGCCATGCGGCGCGCTTCTCTTTCAGCACCTTCTCCGCCGCGCCGATTTGGGTGTAATAGGTATTTTCACCTGTCGCGAGCTCCTGCGCACCGCTGTCAATTTGGTTTTTCGCGTCGCGGAGCTGTTCCTCCGCCGCGCTGATTTTTTCGTTGTATTCCTGTTCGCCGGCGTCAAGCTCCTGCTGCGCTTCCTCTAACTGTCTTTGTGCGTCGCGCTTTTCGGCTTCAAAAGCTTCACGCGCTTCGTCCAGCTCCGCACGTGCCTTGTCGATGACCTCTGTCTGAAACGCGTTTTCACGTTCTTTCGCGACGGCTTCGAGACGTTCCTGCATGGCGTCACGCTCCTGCTTGTACGCGTCCGAAAACGCCGAAAGCTCCTTTGAAAAATCAGCGCGGACGTACAGCTCGGTGTAGCGCTCTACCTTGAAGTCCGACGCCGGAATGTACATATATTCATCAATTTTGCCGTCCCCGATTTGCGAGGTGCCGCGCTGGTACGAGATATACAGCGGCGATTCCGCCTTGCCGACCAGCTCGAATTCCGTGTGGCGCAGGATATCCGCTGTCTTGGTGTCGCCTGCCGTGGCGGCAAAGCGCACCTTGCCGCCAAGCTGATGACGGGCGTTGGCAAAGGCGACGCTTTCGGTGACAATCTCGCCGCTGTGCTCTGCCGTCCGTCCCTCGCGCATGACAAGGGTGTTTTGCGCGTCGTTGTTCTCATATGCCTCGGGAACGGCAATCACACGCACCAAATCTCCGCCGTCCTCCGCGGCGGTCATCACATCGAAAAAGTAGGAGGGCATCACGCTTTGCACGCCGTCCGTGGCGGCAACCGCGCGGATGTCGTCCTCGGAGAAGCCGGTGGTGGACACCAGACGGAAATCCATCAGATTTTTCTCCTGATAATATGTTTCGGCAAGGTTGTACATCGACGGTGTTGTCGCCTTGATGCCTGTAAAAAAACCGACGCCCAGCGCGATAATCGCCAAGATGGACAGGAACCGCGCCTTGGTCTGCCAAATCTCGCGGAAGGTGTTTTTCAGTAGCGAGCCTGTCACAGTTCTCCTCCTTTGCGGTTACCACTCAATTTCGTCAATGGATTTCGGGTGCGGATTACGGTTGTCGCGGACAATCTTGCCGCTTTTCATCTCAATGACATGGTCTGCCATCGGCGTGATGGCGGAATTGTGCGTAATGAGCATGACGGTCATCTTCTTTTCGCGGCAGGTGTCCTGCAGCAGACCGAGAATCTGCCGTCCGGTATTGTAATCCAACGCGCCTGTCGGCTCGTCGCACAGAAGCAGGCGCGGATTTTTGGCGAGTGCGCGCGCGATACTCACACGCTGCTGCTCACCGCCCGAAAGCTGCGCCGGAAAATTATTTTTGCGCTCAAGCAAGCCGACGCTGGCAAGCGCCTGTTCGCTGTCCATGGGATTGCGGCAAATCTGCGCCGCTAACTCGACATTTTCCTTGGCGGTCAGGTTGTGCACAAGGTTGTAAAACTGGAAGACAAAACCGATGTCGTGGCGGCGGTACTCAATCAGCGCCTTGCCGCGCAGCTTGCCGACGTCACGGCCGGCAACAAGAATTTCTCCCTCGGAGCAGCTGTCCATGCCGCCGAGAATATTGAGTACCGTGGTTTTTCCGGCGCCGGACGCGCCGACGACGACAGCAAACTCCCCTTCCTCCACCGAAAAGGAGATGCCGTCCACCGCGTTGATGGTGATTTCACCCATGCGGTAGCGCTTGCATACGTTGTTGAATTCTACGAGCGGCATAGCTTTGCCTCCTGTTGTTTATTTTGATTAGATTCTCTATATTTATAACATAAATACAAGGTGATTGCAATAAACAAATCCGCTTGCGTGTGTATTTTTGCGACGGTTCGGCACATACTAACGCCGGAGTGATGTTATGACAAATGAATCCGCCGCCAAACACAAAAGCGGCATATCCTTTTATACCCGGCTCGGGCTGCTGTATTTTCTCAATCTGATTGACTGGATCTGCACCGAGGTACTCATCGGAAGCGGACGCTTCAGCGAGGCGAATCCGATTATGCAGCCGATTCTCAGCGGCTTCGGCACGACGGTGTGGATCAAGGGCGTGCTGCCGCTGGCGCTGATTGTACTGTGCGCCGTGCTGTTCCGCCTTGCCGGAGGCGAGGAAAACAAGGTTGCCAATGTCCTGATTACCATTGGCATCGTCGCCTATTCGTTGGTCAACTTATGGCATATTTTCAATTTTGTATTGCTCTTTTCTCTGAATTAGGCTACAATAGAAGGGAATTAAGGAAAGGATGCGATACCATGCCCGCGTTATCGGTGCGAAATCTCAGCGTCAGCTTTGTGGAGCGCACGCTTTTTTCGGATGTCAGCTTTGATGTGGAGGCTCACGACAAGGTGGGCTTTATCGGCGCGAACGGCGTTGGCAAAACCACGCTGTTCCGCACGCTCAACGGTGAACTGGAACCAAACGAGGGTGTGATTGCCTTTGAAAAGAGCGTCCGCGTCGGTTATATGGAGCAGCACGCCTGCAACAATCCCCGTGTCGATATTTATCACGAGCTGCTCTCGGTATTCGACGACCTGCAGGAAACGGAAGCGGAAATCGCGCGGCTGACCGCCGCCATTGACAGCCAAAGCGGCGACCTCGACGCCCTGGTCGCGGAGCAGACGCGCCTGATGGAAGCGTATGAGGCGCAGGGCGGTCTGACGTATCAGAGCCGTACACGCGCCGCGCTGATTGGTCTGGGCTTTCCGGAGACGGATTTCACGATGCCTGTCGGCAATCTCAGCGGCGGTCAGCGCTCCAAGCTCAGCCTTGCGAAGCTCCTGCTTTCGCGCAGTACGCTGCTCTTGCTCGACGAGCCGACCAACCACCTTGATATTCAGTCGGTGGGTTGGCTGGAGGATTTCTTGCGCGATTTCAAGGGCGCGATGATTATTATCAGTCACGACCGTTATTTCCTTGACCATGTCACCAACAAAACCATTGAGCTGGAGCACGGCAAGGTGATGTGCTACAAGGGCGCTTACTCGGAGTTTATCCGCAAAAAAGAAGCGCACAACGAAGCGCTGAAAAATAAATACGAAAACGATATGAAGGAAATCCGCCGCATTGAGGGCATCGTGGAACAGCAGCGGCGATGGGGACGCGAACGCAACTTCATCACCGCCGCCAGCCGCCAAAAGGAAGTCGACCGCATCAAGGCGCAGCTTGTCACCCCCGACAGCGAGCTTGAAACCATGCGGATGCGCTTTGAGCCCAAGTTCGAGAGCGGCAACGACGTGTTGATTTGCCGCGGACTCGCCAAATCCTTCGGCGAAAAGCGGCTGTTCCGTGACGTCCATATACATATCCGCAAGGGTGAGCGCGTGTTTATTCTCGGCGCGAACGGCTGCGGCAAAACCACGTTGTTCCGGATTCTCAGCGGACGGATGCCGCAGGATCGGGGCGAGTTCGACCTCGGCGCCAACGTGATGACCGGCTATTTCGACCAGCTGCAGCAGAACCTTGACCTCAGCAAAACCGCGATTGACGAGGTATGGGATCGTTTTCCGAATATGACGCAGACCGAGGTGCGTTCCGCGCTCGCGTCGTTTCTCTTCAAGGGCGACGAGGTATTCAAGCCGCTGTCCAAGATGAGCGGCGGCGAACGCGCCAGAATTTCGCTTTTGAAGCTTATGCTGCAGGGCAGCAATTTCCTGCTGCTGGACGAGCCGACGAATCATCTTGACGCCGCCTCGCGCGAGGAATTGGAAAAAACGCTTGCCGATTACAGCGGCACGCTGTTGATTATCAGCCATGACCGTTATTTCATCAACAAGCTTGCGCACCGCGTGCTGGTACTGACACCCGACGGTGTGAAGGAGTACCTCGGCAACTACGACAACTACCTTGAGCGCGTCAGAGCGGCGAAGGAAAATCCGTTGCCGGACGATGTTTCCCCGAAAAAGGAAAAGCCGCAGAATGCGTATTTTCTGGACAAGCAGCGCCGCAGCGAGGAACGCAAGCGCCAAACCCGTCTGCGCAAGGCGGAGGAGGAAATTGAGCGGCTCGACGCCGAAATTGAGGCTACGCAGCAAAAGCTTGCCGACGAAAGCGTCATTTCGGACTATGAACAACTGTTGGAGCTGACACATCAACTCGAGGAATTGCAGACAGAACAGGAAAAACAATACGAAATTTGGGAAGAATTGTCTGACTGATTGACTAATTCAAAAAAATAGTGTATAATAGATACTGCGCGGAACACCGCGCGGATTTCCGCCCGTGGCGCAGCTGGATAACGCAACGGATTCCGATTCCGGAGAACAGGGGTTCAAATCCCTTCGGGCGGGCCATTTTTTAGGGATACCCTTTAGGGTATCCCTAAAAAATTGTCCGCTCAGTATCCGAAGGGATTTGAAGGCGACCGTGCCGGGCGCAGCGAGGTAAAAACAGTCCGGCGGACTGTTTTTAGGGAGAGCGATGATGCATTTTTCACAAGACACTGAACCCATCATGCGAGATGCTGGATACCCTTTAGGGTATCCCAAAAAATTGTCCGCTCAGTATCCGAAGGGATTTGAAGGCGACCTCCGCTCGGGATGACAGCGTGAGATGAAGAACTGCTTCTATCCGGTTAAGAGGCGAATCTTTCCTGAAGCGCTCTGACAAGCAGCCGAGAAATCGGGGTGAAGGTCTGATATTTGCGCCAGATAATATACATCTCCGCCTTCGGCACATTGAGCAGCGGTCGAAACACCAGTTCGCTGTTTTCATCTGTCTGCACCAGCTTGTCGAGCATCACGGCGTAGCCGACGCCTGCCTTCGCCATCACCGCGCCGTTATAGGGCAGATTATAGGTTGCCGTGATGTTGACGCCGTTGGTGTCCGAGCCGAACCACTGCGGCAGCTCGTAGTCCACCCATTGGCGTGAGCAAATAAGCGGCAGCTCCTTTAACATCGAGATAGTGAACGCTTCGTTTTCCGCAAGCGGATCGTCATGCCGCAGAATCACACCCCATGTGTCCTTGGTCATCATCGGCAGATAGTTGTATTTTTTCAAATCCACAAAACTCATCACAATCGCAAAATCCAGCAGTCCCTTGTCGAGCTTTTCGCACACATCCTGCATATTGCCGCTGTAGATGTTGCAGCGGATGCCGGCATATTGCTTTTGCAAATCACTCACCACCTGCGCGAACTGCTCCATGGCTTCCGATTCGGGAGCGCCCACGAAAATATCGCCGCTGTTCAGATTGTCGAGCGATTTGAATTCCGCCAGGGTTTTATCGACCAGCGACAGGATATCCTCCGCGCGTTCACGCAGCAGCAGCCCTGCCTCCGTCAGCTTGATGTGGTAATTGGAGCGCTTAAACAGCTTAACGCCCAGCTCTTTTTCCAGCTCCTTGAGTTGCTTTGACATGGTTGGTTGGGAAACATACAGCCGTTCGGCGGCGCGTGTCATGTTTTCCTCACGCGCGGTTTCCAAAAAATAACGCAATACGCGGATTTCCATTTTTATCACTCCTTGCGGATATTATAATACAGAATATCTAATTATGCAATATAAGTATTTTACATTTCTTGCGTTTGGCGTTATCATATACTTGAATCCGTAAAACTGAAATCATCCATCATCAACCATAATGCAGGCTTTGTATCCGGAGATTCACGGATTCAGGATATCGATAAATTAGAAGCCATTAATTTCCTATCCCAAACCGAAAGAGGCGATATCGTATGAAAAAAACTTTGCTGTTATGCGCGATGGGCTTTCTTGTTTTCCTAACTGCCTGCGGCAACACGCCCAAGGAACCGGAGGCTGCCACGCAGCCGGCAACTACCGCAACTGCCGCAGCGCCGTCAACGCAGCCGGCAACTACCGCAACTGCCGCAGCGCCGTCAACGCAGCCGCAGACAACGGTGCCTGTCGGCACCGAACCGCCGCAGGAGGAAAAGCACATGACGCTGCAAATGACCATCGGCAACACGCCTGTTGCTGTCGCGTGGGAGGACAATGAAGCGGTGCAGACACTCAAAACGCTGTGTCAGACGCAGCCGCTGACCATTGCCATGTCCATGTACGGCGGCTTTGAACAGGTGGGTTCCATCGGCACGGATTTGCCGCGAAATGACGTTCAGACAACGACCTCTGCCGGAGATATCGTGCTGTATTCCGGCAACCAGTTGGTGGTTTTCTATGGCTCCAACAGCTGGGCATACACCCGACTCGGACATATTACCGACCAAGGTGCGGACGGTATGGCGCAGCTTTTATCAAACGGCGATACCACCATCACCATCCGCATGGAATGACGCAAAAGGGGCTGTGAAAAAACACCCCAAAAAACAGACAGGCACATAACCGAAAGCATAGACGGTTATGTGCCTGTTGTGGTATAATAATTTTGTGAAAAACAATACCGAAATCAATTATACACCAAAGCAAGGAAGATTTCCAGTATTTATTTCAGATTTGTTAGAAATATCTGATCCGGTAATAGCGTTTGACCATGTAATGGAGGCGATTGGAGTTCAGAAGTATCTCAAGGGCAAGGTAAAAAGTACCGGTCGGTTGGGATATAATCCGGTCAATCTGCTTAAAACAGTCTTGTTTGC
>JAFUUV010000273.1 GCA_017471345.1 Ruminococcus sp. | reverse complement strand
CTGTTACTGCTGCTAACATCATCCGCACTATTATTTAAGGTAATCTTCTCAAACGCAAAGCCGTTAGGAATTGTGTTCGCAACTTCCGTAACTTTTACATCTGCATCCAGCGGAACATAGATTTCCTTAATGACCGGATTGGCAACTGTTGTGACGATAAAGTCATAAATGCCAGTTGCGTGGGTATTATCGTCGTTCCACGGTGTGAAAGAAGCTTCGTTGCTCTTCTTAACCTCGATTGTAATCGGGAAGGTTCCGGTGCCAACGTCAGTCTGCTTCGCAATCGTCACCTTTCTGGTATTGATGTTGTTCTTGATGGTTACAGTAGAATCAGCATCGGGAACCAAATATGTGATGGAACTGTCTGTCGTATTGGTCTCCGTATCACTAATAGCTGTTGAGCCCTGCTTTGCGCTGATGGAATCAAATGTAAATTTGCTTAAGCCGGTGCCGTTCTCCTCCGTAAGCGCCTTTTCATTTACGGTAATCTGCGCGTTGACAGGAACATCATGGAAGATGATGGATTCGCCATCCGCAAGCGTCAGCGCGTCCAAATCGCTACTGTTTGTTGTATCCTTTGTCCATAACCACGATGTCGCCTCGGTTCCGCTTGCGCCTTCGGGCTTGATGGTAACTGCAATCGGGAACTGCTGGTCGTCGTTGGAATTGAGCAAATCCTTGGTGACAGTTACGTCGTGAACCTTAAGGTTATTGATGTTGACTGCCTTAATACCGGTGATTTGAACTCTCTTGCCATCGTCATAATCCGCAAGCTCAGTTGCCGTGGTGTTTTCACCCGCAGTAATGCTGTCGCAGATATAACCACTCGGAAGATTCAATTCCTTCACTCTGACATAAGTACCATACGGGAGATAGTGGATGGTCAGGGTTTCACCCTTCTTCAGCTTAATGCATTTGTTGATGTTGTCCCATCTGGAGCTGAATGCTGTTGTATCATCCAATCCGCTGATAGAGAACCGACCTGCCGTAGTGGGTTCAAAATCCGAATATCCGGAATCAATAGTTGATGACGTCTGAACATTAACAAAGAATTCATTAGTGTCATTTGCGATATTCGTTGTCTTGGTCACAGCAAAATCAAACTGTTTGATTCTGTTAAGGATAGTGACATTCGCACCGCCGGTAACGTCTTTTGTTACAAAGCTCGCTTCGGCCGTTGTCGGCGAGATGACAACACTATCCGCCGTATTTTCCGTAACCGTAATCCTTTCAAACTGGTACGGAACGCTTGACGAAGAGGTGCCCGGCGCCGTTTCCTTGACATTAACAAAGGTACCGATTGGAATATTCTTGAATGTAATCGCTTCGCCTTGTTTAATGGTCAGGTCAGCTCCGCTGGTATAATTATAAGTTGTTGTATCAGTGCCTCTGGTATACTGAATGCCGGTCAGTGCACCGGTGCCTGCGCCGTTGCCAAGCATCGTCACCTGGATCGTATGCGCAGTCGTTTGATCAAGGGGAACATCGGAAATGGTTTTATAGATTTTTACGTTGTTTCTCTTGATCTGGTTTTTGACAGTAAAGGTAGCGTTCTGCGTAAGATTAATTCCCCTGCCTGTCAATACGTCTGTCCGGGTACCCTCGTTGTTGACAGTCAGCTTAGTAGAAGTATCAGAATCATAAACTGCCTCAATGGTTTGCAGCGTGAATCTTTCCGATTTGGTGACAGTTGACTTGCCCCAGTAAGGCTCAGAAACCTCAAAGTACGTTCCGACAGGAATGTTGCTGAAGGTGATCGTGTTACCCTTAAGGACTCTGTATCTGCCGTCCTGTACCACGTCGTTTGCGTCGTAAAGTTCATTACTTGTGTCCGTGATTTTGGCAGGAGCTGTGCCAGTATTGGTGCCTGCGCTTACAACACCCCTCGTATCAGCCGCATAGCTCGCGTCACTCTGATTGTGCTGCTTGGTTCTGACGTTGATACCGAACACAGAACCATCGTCAACATGATCGGTTTCTTTCTTGATGACGACTTGCATTCTCTTTGCCTGGTTGGTGATGACAACCGCCGCGTCAGCACTGCCAATGGTAAACTGAACGCCGTCCTTCTTGGAAGCGGACGCTTCGCCGGAAGCCTGCCATGTATCGGTTGCAGTACCGCTATTGCCGGTTACAGTCGTTGAAACATACGAATAATAAGTATCCACATGATCAACCTCGACAACTCGGATTTGAGTTCCGACGGGATACTCAGGAAGGACAAGTGTCTGATTACGGTGAATCTCGTAGTTTGAACCGTCATTAGTGACATGATTGTCATTGCTGTCAAGGATATTGTCAGTAACCTGCTCCCAGCCGGAACCGGTATTCTTTTCGATTTTCACCTTAAACGCAGTAGCATTATCTTGAATATCATCATCGGTGTCCGCAAACCGCTTGGTTACGGTGACGTTATGCTTCTCCTGGTTGACGATTTCAACAGCATGATCTGTGTTTTCGTCAATTGTAAAGGAAGCGACGCCATTGTTTACAGTGCCATTCGGCGAAACAGTGACTGACTGGCGTGTATAGTGCTCGCCGGGATTATTTTCCGTGACCGTAATCTGTGCACCCACAGGCAGATCCTTTACAGTAATGGAAGCGCCGTTACCGGTTGCGCCGGTAATTTGAGCAAGACCTTCACTGAAGCTCTTAGTTGCACCGCCATCAGTGTAGGTATAGGTATTCGGAATATTGCTGCCATTCAGCGTTACCAAGATATTAAACGTTGTTGCCGGGTCGGTAACTGCGTCAACCTTCTTGGTAATGGTGAAGTCTTTACGCTTGATGTTGTTGGTAATCGTCACAACCGGACTCTGTGAAGAGGTGGAAGTGAACGCGATACATCCGGTAAGACTATCTGTCGTTGTTGTGTCGGTAGCATCGCTGACAGAATACACAGGATTCTGATAATAGGTTGTGCTGCCCTCAGTCACCTTAAGCTTCGCGACAGCCGCCGCACCTGTTAAGGTGATGAAAAGTTTGTTGTCCTCTCCTGCCTGAATAGTGGTACTTCCGTTGGCGTCAAGCGTTCCGTCTGTACCTGTACCACCGTTGACAGTGTATGCAGCACCGGCAAGAGGCTGGTAAGTGGTACCATTGTCTGTGCTGTATTCCACAGTAATCGGGAAGGTGGTTTCGGTTGCGTGCGCAACATCTACTGTTTTCTTAATGGTGAGAACCTTGGAAACATTCTCAAGTGCAGAGTAGTAGTTGTAGGTATTTGCGCCTTCCTTGAACTGCCAGATGGGCTGCTCTGATGTACTTACGTTCTCGTAGAAGGACGAAACCTCTTTCGGCTCAAGCGAGAACTCGCCGCTGGTGTCGCCGGATGGCTTTACCGAAGTGGTTCCTTCGCTGTCGCTGTAGGTATCACGATAGTTGGCGCCCGCATCGGGAATTGTCTTGAGATAGAATTTCAGCTTGTTGCCGGAATCCTGCTTGGTGTAGCTCGATTCCACCGTAACGGTGCCTTCCTGATAGGGATAAGTCTTAATGACTTCATTGGAGCTGTTCAGAACCTCAACCTTGGTCTGGAAGGTACCGTCCGCTGCAGAAGTAGGCAGCTTCTGGTGGGTAACGTATACCGCGCCTGCGCTGTCGATATCAGAGTAGTAAGCAAGGGTGGTATACTGGAAGGTACCGTCAACATGCGAGCCGAACAAATCGTTGACATCAACATAGTATACGGTATCCTGTGTACCGCTCTTACCGCGTGCTTCTTCATCGTTGACGTCTGTAGATTTCGGATCACCATATGCGCCGGTCGTGAAATCCTGCGGGTACCAAGCATAAAGCGTATTGGTACCTGCCATATTGGTTCTCAACGTTACCTTGATTTTGAAATGAGTGTTCGGATCTTCGTTGTCAACCTTGCTGACTACGGAATTGAGGTTTTCAAAGGTGAATCCTTCGCCGCCGTCAACAAAGCCGCCGCTGGAGGCAAGCACCGCGCCGGAGGGGCTGAGCGCTTCCGCCTTGACGTAGAAGGTACCTGCGCCGTAGTGAGCGCCGTCACCGCCGTACATTTCGTGCGTGACGAGGATGTTGGAGGGCGGAATGGGCTTGAGGACTACAACAATCCAGTTTTCACGGGTGTTGGTGTATTTGGCGACAGTACGGCTGTCTCTGTCCATTTCTTCGTAATCGGCTTTGGAGGTAGAGAAGTAGTTGTCACCTGCCGCGCCCTGAATACCGGTTTTCTGCTGATAGAAGCCAACGATTTCGTAACCGGAGAACTCCTGCAGAACCGCTTTGACCTTAGTGGTTCGGTTTGTTAAGTTGATTTCGCTGCCGTAATCGTCTTCCTTTATAGAATTAACTTTATCATCATCGGAAGAAAGTCTTGCGTACTGACCGCCGGCATTATAACTCATAAAGTTCAGCGTGTCATTGTTCGCGCCGAGCGTCGCTACGCGAATGTGCGCATTTGTAGGATCGCTTGACAACGAATAGAGCCAGCGTCCGTCAATACGGTCACCGGTGTTGTTGCTGTCGTTAGGGCTTTCTACACCGTCAAGGAACTTTTCGTAGTTGATGTAGACGGTCTTGTTTTTGAGCTCGGTAATCTGGTTGTCCTTCGCCACGTTGATAAAGTCGGCGGGGTTGGCGGAAGCGGTAATAAAGCTCTTATTGCTTCCGTCGTAAATCATCCAGACAGTGTCCCATTTGTTGGGATCCACTAATTGGTTACCGACAGAAATGACAAATACCGAATTGCTGAAATTCTCGGTAACCTCATTTCCGTACACGTCAACGGGCTTGTTATCGAAGTTGCGGAGCAGCTCAAAGCCATTGAGCTTGTTTGCCGCTGTCGGCGCTTCAATGTTGCTCGGGAAGGTTGATGTCGTATAACTCTTTAAATCCGTCGCTTTGTTGTAGTTGCTGTTGTACCAGTGCGTGCCGTCGCGGTGAACCGGATCGATGGTGTCGGTCTCTTCAAACTTCGCGACGAACTCGATGGTATCGACGCCGGTGATTCCGAAGATTCTGTCAGGATCCTCATAGTCGAAGGTCTGGTAGTTCATGTCGGAGCAGCCCCATGAACGCAGTACTTCCTTGTGCGTGGGGCACTCTTCTGCGAGGTTGTTGAACAGTACGCCGGAGAACGCAGAGGTAGAATTACTATAATCTGCGGTATTGCTGACATAGTGCTTCGGAACGAGGGCATAGTACTGGGTACCCGATTTCATCAGCGGCTGACCAGGGTAGTTCTCGTCTATCTCATGTTTTGTACTATCCTTATACCATGAATAATAACCGATGTTGTAGCCGAACTTATTTTCAATGGTGCTCGCGTCAACGTACATCTTGATAAGCTCAGTTTCCGGTACCGTTGTGTTGTAGTAAACGGGAATAACCTCAAGAATCGGTGTGTTGTTATTGTTTTCACCATTGATATCGACAACCGAGCCGGCTTTTACGGTGGCAGTCGCGTAGTATACACCGGAGGCGGAATCGTATTTTGCCTCTACATACTTACCGTTGTACACAAAGCCGCGAACACCGAGCTTTGTTTTGGACGCGTCTACCTTGGTCTGCACCGTGAAGGAAATATCCTGATTCGGATCAAAGTAGTAAACTAAGTGATCGTCGGAGGTTTTGCCGGTATAGTACAAAGAAGAGTTATGCTGTGCGTCCTCTACGTCTGTTTCCAGCAAGCCGGAGCCGGAGGTGATGGTGGTTTCACCAAAGCCTGCCTGATCACGGATACCGTCCATCGCATAAATACGCTGGTAGCCGGTGGTGTCTATGGAAGAAGAGCCGCCATGCAGTTTGGTGGCGCTAAAGAGGACATCCATCTCCTTACCATCTTTTCCATCGCCATACATTGCATATACATAAACAGTTGTATCACTGCTTACTGCGATTGTTCCGGGATTAGTAGCATTGGAATTAAAGGATGTTGTTTTTGGATGATATACTTCACCCAAGCTACATTGTTCAGGATTGCTCTCATACTTGTATTCTTTTGAACCATCCCACATATGATATTTATTTGTTCCCTGTTTGAGAGTGAAGGATGTCATATAGACATTCTTAGTAGTATTATCATTAAAACCTGTAACGACCAATCCGGGGTATAACTTTAAATTTGGGTTTGGTGAAGTTGATTTATCGTAGCCTGATGCATCAAAAGTAACATACCAGTTACTGTTTGTTCCCGCATTATCATACACCGCCTCAGCCGTCATGTCGTCAATCGGGCGGATGGTCATGGGTGATTTGCCGGTGGACTGGTCTGCCTGGCGCTTATACTTGCCGGTATCGAGCTTGAAGTTGGAGAACTCCTTGCCGCTGTCGGCAGTGCCGGACTCCAGCTTTACGGTACCGCCGATAGGAACCTGGATAGAGCCGTTCTTAGTTTCGCTTACCGTGGCATACTCTGCGCCCGAGGCGTTATATGCAGTCGCCTTAATTGTACCGTTAGTACCCTTCAGCGTAACCGTATAGGAAGTCTTTGCCGTAAAGGTTACGGTTAAATTCACGTTACCGGTGATATTTGCCAGCTTGACCTTATTGCCTTCTATGGTGACGGTCGCGTTGGTTGCAGTGGCTGAATCAAGCTGAGCTGAACCAAGCTGATAGATAACGCTGTCTGTCGGGTCGTCGGGAATCGCGTCAAAATACACCGTTGCGCCCTGATATGCCTCATAGGTGAAGTTATTCGCCAGCGAGCCTGTCGCGACGCCAACACCGGTAGAGGGCGTTACCGAACCGTGTCCGTTTGCGGTTACGTTGATACCATAGCTTGTGCTCGGCGGATTCTTTCTGTAAAGCGCGTAGTAGGTGTGCGTTACAGGAATGTCTGTTTCCTTAAAGCTCTGAGCGCTACTCACCTTGGTGGTGCACTTCGCGTCGGAGTACCAGCCCATGAACTCGTAGCCGCTGTTGGCAGTCGCTGCAGCGAAGGTGGGATCCAACTCGTTCTTGTTGCCGCTTGCCGGAGACGCGTTGGCAGTGCCGCCATCTGTGCTCTCGTGAGCGTCTCCCCACGAACGGGTATTGACGTCAAAATCCTTCACCATCGCAATCGCGTTGGCATAGACGGTTTTCGCGTCAATGGTAATCAAGCCGTAGGGATTGCTGGTATTGTTATTATAATTCTGTGCCTGATCGACCGTGATGGTATAGGTGGTGTTCGCCGCAAGCTTCAGCGAGCCGCCGCCGTTGCACGGCCAGACATACAAACCGGATTCAATTTTGCCATTTGTCAAGTTCGCGGTAACATCAAAATCATTTCCGTACGTATTATACTCCGTATTGTTGTATCTAAACGAATACTCCGTATTATCCGTGCTCGCGAAGTTGACGTCAATACCTTCGTAACTCGTTGTCGTAAAGGTTATGCTGTACTTCCGCGTACCCTCAACCTTTTTAATCGCCAGCTCGGGATGATAGGTAGACCACCATTCACTATCACTCACACCCGAAGGCTTCGTGATCGTACTGCCGACAATGTACTTGTCAGTAACGTTACCGGTCAGCGAGTAAATCGGCTGGGAGGGGTCAACGGTAGGGTCGTACGACCAAGTAGAATGCCAAGTTCCATCGTATAGCTGTCCGCTATAATCATCGGAACCCCAGCCATTCGATGCTTCGATTTTAACTTGATCTATATATTGATTACTCGAATTGAAAAGTTGAATATAAAAATAGTTAAAGTTATCTCCATCTACATAATAGTTTCCGGAAAACACTTCTTTATCGTTATATGTTTTACCGGTATCAGTCATCTCTTCAACAGCCAGATTATTATCATTCCAGCCACCGTTTTTGTCTGGTTTACCACAGATTTTGATAATATCAGTACTACTGTAGTTTGTCCAAATGCTTGCTGGAACAACATAAATAGTTCTGGCATTAACACCCACCGCTTCATCTGCTGACACCTTCGCCGCGTCGGTGGCGATGATGCCGACCGTCATGCAGGAGACGAGCATACAGAGCGTGAGCAGTACGGAGATTGCCGCGCGTGAGTATCGCTTGACTTTTTGTCTCATATGTTTTTTCCTCCTTTTCTTATATATATAAGATGTTTTATATACTATTTATATAAACAAACGCAAGCGTGACGCTTGACCCAATCCGCGCGGATGACGGTTTGCCAAAATTCTTCCGCCGTTCACGCGTTGAGCCGTTCCTGTTGCGGCAACGTCACGTTATCGTTCGATTGTCTTTTTCGAAAACCCTTATGCCGGGATTTCGAGCGGCAGGCTGACCGCCTTGCCGTTGGTTGTTCTTCGCGGCGGCTATTCCCGCTGCCGGAGCGGTCTGCCCCTTACCCTGTCAACCGGTCCGTCTCTCAACCTGATTTTCGCAGGGAGCTTCCTATCATATTGAATTGTACCGTAACGTGCCATGATATCACCTCCTGCGTGTTCAAGGCTTCTGCGCTGTGCCGTTTCGAGCAAATTGTGCGGAATGTACGCAAATCCATTCACGTGGACTGTTGCTCTTCCCTATTATCTACAAAAACGGCAAGCTGCACATGATATAAATATACGCATAAATTATAGCACATAACTTATATAATTACAACTTATTTTTTGAAATTTTCGATAATTTTTGATTTGCTCATACAAATATGTTGTCACTTTTTTCGATTTTGGAATCATGCTTTTCTTTTTTACCGCATTGCTGTCTTGTTTTTTCCTGCACTGTCAATGATTTCCATATACCTTTTAAAATGAAAACAGCCGCACACTCAAAGGAGTGTACAGCTGTTTGGTTTTTGATATTCGTTTATTCCGCGATAGTAATCTGAATCGCGGTCGCGTCAGCGATATCGACTTGTCCGTCCGCAGAAAAATCAGCTAACCGGAGCTGCTCG
>JAFUUV010000272.1 GCA_017471345.1 Ruminococcus sp. | reverse complement strand
GCCGTCCGCGCTAAGCAGCAGGAGGCTTCGACCACAGAGGTTGAAATCCGCGAGGGCAAATTCGCGACGCCTCAGGTAATTGAAAGCTCCATCCGTCCGCTCTACGGCAGAACCCTGCGCGGCAAGCTGATGCCCATCAGCGAAATCGCGATGGACTCCGGCAAGGTTTATGTTTGGGGCGACGTATTTGACATCGAAAAAAGAGTCACCAAATCCGGTGATAAAAATATTTTTACCATTGATATTACAGACTACACCGGCTCCACCACGGTCAAGGTGTTTAATTCCATCCGCGAATCCGCTTCGGTCGATACCATCTGCGTCGGCGATACCATCGCCGTGATGGGCGATGTGGAGTACGATAAATACGCCGGTGAGTTGGTTGTCAACGCACGCGGCATCGGTACCGCCCAAAAGGTCAGGATTGTTGATAACGCCGAGCAGAAGCGTGTGGAATTGCATCTCCATACCAATATGTCCCAGATGGACGCGCTCACGCCTGCAGGAGATTTAGTCAGACGCGCTGCCGCCTGGGGACACAAGGCGATTGCCATCACCGATCATGGCGTCGCACAGGCGTTTCCCGACGCCATGAACGCCGCCGAGAAAATCAATAAGGACGGCGAGAAAATCAAGGTGCTTTACGGCACCGAGGCGTACTTTATCGACGACCTCGTCGAGTCGGTCACCGGCGGGCAGGACGAGCCGTTTTCCGGCACCTTCATTTGCTTTGATATCGAGACCACCGGCTTGTCACCGCTGAAGGATAAAATCACCGAAATCGGTGCCGTCAAGGTGGTCAACGGCGCCATTACCGATGTGTTTTCAACCTTCGCGAATCCCGAAATGCCCATTCCCGCAAAGATTATCCAGCTTACCGGTATCACCGATGCCATGGTCAAGGACGCGCCTTCTCAAAGCGAGGCGGTTTCCGCCTTTCTGGAGTTTGCCGGCGACAGTATCCTTGTGGCGCACAACGCGCCGTTTGATACCTCCTTCATCCGCAAGGCGTGCGAGAATATGGGTGTGGATTACGGGTACACTTCGATTGATACCGTTGCCATTTCACGCGCGATTTTGCCGGATATCAAAAATGTGAAGCTCGACACGGTGGCAAATTACCTCCGTCTCGGCAAATTCAATCATCACCGCGCCACCGATGACGCGGAAATTCTCTCCAAAATTTTCATCAGCCTTTGTGAACGCATGGAGGCGGATTACGATATTCATTCCACGCGCGATATCAACACGAAAATCGCGGGCGGCGATTACAAGAAGCTGCCCAGCTACCACCAGATTATTCTCGCGAAAAACGCGGTTGGCTTGAAGAATCTTTACAAGCTGATTTCCTACAGCCACCTGCAAACCTTCTACAAAAAACCGCGCATTCCCAAGAGCCTGCTTGTCAAGCACCGCGAAGGGCTGATTATCGGCTCTGCCTGCTGTGAGGGACAGCTTTACAAGAGCATTCTCAAGGGCGCTTCATGGCCGGAGCTTAAGCAGATTGCTTCCTTTTACGACTACCTCGAAATTCAGCCTGCCGGCAACAACGCTTTCATGCTGCGAGAGGGAATCTTCAAGAGCGTAGACGAGCTGCACGAGATTGACAAAACCATTGTCCGTCTCGGAAAAGAGCTCGGCAAACCGGTTTGCGCAACCTGTGATGTGCATTTCATGGATCCGCACGACGCGGATTACCGCAAAATTTTACAGGCGTCCCTCAAATTCAAGGACGCCGACTCCCAGCCACCGCTGTTTTTCCGCACCACCGCGGAAATGCTCAAGGAGTTTGAATGGCTGGGCAAGGACAAGGCGTTTGAGGTGGTTGTCAAAAACCCCAACAAAATCGCCGAAATGTGCGAAAGCATCCGTCCGATTCCCAAAGGAACCTTTCCTCCGAATATCGAGGGTGCCGAGGAACAGCTTGTCAGTATTACATGGCAGCGCGCCAAGGAGAAATACGGCGATCCGCTGCCTGAAATCGTGCAGAAGCGTTTGGAGAAGGAACTGAACTCCATCACCACCTACGGCTTCTCCGTGTTATATATGACCGCGCAAAAGCTTGTTGCCGACAGCGAGGCGCACGGCTACCTTGTCGGCTCGCGTGGTTCGGTTGGTTCTTCCTTTGTTGCCACCATGTCCGGCATCTCCGAGGTAAACCCCCTGTGTCCGCACTATGTCTGCAAAAAGTGCAAGCACAGCGAGTTTATCACCGACGGCAGTTACGGCTCCGGCTTTGATATGCCGCACAAAAATTGTCCCAACTGCGGTACGCTGATGGATCAGGACGGCCACGAAATCCCGTTTGAAACCTTCCTCGGCTTCAAGGGCGACAAGGTGCCGGATATAGATCTCAATTTCAGCGGCGAGTATCAGTCAAAATCCCACCGCTATACCGAGGAGCTGTTCGGTAAAAACAACGTATTCAAGGCGGGCACCATCTCGACCGTCGCGGAAAAAACGGCGATCGGTTTTGTCAAAAAATATCAGGAGGAGCGCGGCATCAGCCTGCACAAGGCGGAGCTGAAGCGGTTGGCAAAGGGCTGCACCGGCGTCAAACGCACCACAGGTCAGCATCCCGGCGGCATGGTCGTCGTACCGCGTACAAATGATGTTTACGACTTCTGTCCCGTTCAGCATCCCGCCAACGATATGACGTCCGACAATATCACGACGCATTTCGATTTCCATTCGATTCACGATACCATCACCAAGCTTGATGAGCTCGGACACGATGTTCCGACCATCTATCACTATCTCGAGCTGTTCACCGGTATCCCCGTGATGGATGTCTCCATGAGCGACGAGAAGGTGATGTCGCTCTTTACCTCCACCGAGGCGCTTGGCGTCAAGCCGGAGGATATCGACTCTGAAATCGGCACCTTCAGCATTCCCGAATGCGGCACCGGCTTTGTACAGGGAATGTTGATTGAGGCTAAGCCGAAAACCTTCACTGACCTGCTGCAGATTTCCGGACTGTCTCACGGCACCGATGTATGGCTGGGCAACGCGCAGGAATTGATTCACAATGGCACCTGCACCATTTCCGACGTTATCGGTACCCGTGACTCCATCATGACGTATCTGATGCACAAGGGATTGGACGAGGGTATGTCCTTCAAAATCATGGAAATCGTCCGTAAGGGCAACGCCACCAAGCTGCTCACCGAGGAGCATTTCAAGGCGATGCGTGAGCATCATGTGCCGGAGTGGTACATTGATTCCTGTATGAAAATCAAGTATATGTTCCCCAAGGCGCACGCCGCGGCATATATGATTGCCGCCCTGCGTCTCGGGTGGTATAAGGTGCACCGTCCGCTGGAGTATTATGCCGCGTACTTTACCGTCCGGAGCGAAAACCTCGACGGAGCGGTTGTGTCGCAGGGCCATGCCGCCGTCAAGGAGCGGATGAGCCAGATTAAGCGGAAAATGGGTGTGCACGAAGCGTCTGATAAGGAAGAAAAGGAGTACGCGACCTATCAGATTGTCAATGAGATGTTCGCGCGCGGCATCGAGGTGCTGCCTGTGGATATCTACAAATCTGACGCGCGTATGTTCGTCGTAGAGGATGGCAAAATTCGTCTGCCGTTCTCGTCTCTGCCGGGAGTGGGAGAAGCGGCGGCGGAATCGCTTGCCGAGTCCGGCAAGCAGGGAGAATATCTTTCTATCGAGGATATTCAGGTAAAAACCAAGGTAACTAAGGCGGTCATTGAGACCTTGCGGGAGGTTGGCGTATTGTCAGGGCTTCCCGAAAGCTCCCAGATGTCGCTGTTTTAAGGAGTGAAGAATCTTGAAAAAACTACTTTCGTTGAAAACGTTGCTCATTGCCATTGCCTTCACGGTTTTTCTCTTGCTGGTAAAGGACAATATGAATGTGGTGGGGGGCATTTTCGGAAAAATCATCGGCATCCTGACGCCCTTCTTCCTGGGCTTTATGATTGCCTATATTCTCAACTTTCCCTATAAGTTTTTCTACTCCAAGGCGTTCAAGAAAATGGGCACCAAGCGCCCTTTCTGGCTCAAGCTCAAAAAGCCGTTGTCGGTTGTCTGCACGTATATCATCTTTTTCGCGGTGATTGCCGCGTTAATCGGTATCGTCGTGCCGCAGATTGCTGTCAACCTCAGCACCCTGTATGAGAATATGCCCAAATATCTGGAAACCGCCTACAACTATATCGAGGAGTTGTATCATTTCCTGAACACGCATCTGCATACTAATTTCAGCCTTGACGCGACGGTGACCGAGATTCAGAACCGAATCACGGAGTTTCTTTCCAACCTTGATTTTACGCAAACCGCGGACGCGACAAAGAATGTGTTGGGTGTTGTTGCCGATATTCTT
>JAFUUV010000271.1 GCA_017471345.1 Ruminococcus sp. | reverse complement strand
TGCGCCATGCCGGATATTATCTTGACGCGGAAATCAATATCCAATGGATTGATTCCGAACAGATTGACAATGAAAACGCGGATAAATTGCTTTCCCATCTTGACGGCATGATTATTCCGGGTGGCTTTGGACACCGCGGCATCGAAGGTATGATTACAGCGGCTCAATACGCCAGAGAGAAGAAGCTGCCGTATTTTGGCATTTGCCTTGGAATGCAGGTTGCGGTGATTGAGTTTGCGCGTCACGTCGCAGGACTTGAAAACGCCCATTCAGGCGAATTTGCGCAAAACGTGCCGAAGGTTATAGATTTTTTGCCCAATCAGAGCGATCTGACAGATAAGGGCGGTACCCTGCGGCTTGGTGCGTATCCTTGCGTGCTGCAGGAAAACACGGTGATTCATTCGGCTTACGGCACGCGCCACATCAGCGAGCGCCACCGTCACCGTTATGAGCTGAATAATGACTATCGCGCGTTACTGGAAAACGCGGGGCTGACACTTTCCGGCTTGTCTCCCGACGGCAGCTTAGTAGAAACTGTAGAGTTGAGCAGTCGTGATTTTTACATAGGTGTGCAGTACCATCCGGAATTCAAGAGCCGTCCCAACAAACCACATCCATTGTTCTCGGCATTTATCGCCGCTGCTTTAAAAACAAAATAGCGGAGGGTACCGCTGCATTGTACGGTGGTATTCTGATGCCCGATTGCGATGTTTTGTTGCGGTCGGGCATTTTTTATCAGATAGTTTTATGGTATTTTTATTTTTCGCAACAGAAGGATTGAAAAAGGATAATAAAATATGTTATAATAGTACAAATATCATGAAGGAGCGATAAAACATGAAACACAAACCCATTCGAAAAGCGCTTGCGTTGTTTTTGTGTCTTGCCTTGCTGGTTGGCTGCTTTCCGCTGACTGTATTTGCGGAATCGGCTGATACAACAGTGGCAATGACAGAAGGCGACGTCATAGCGGATTTTGTACCTGCAGGAACTTCCTGCACCACCACTGACGCCTCTGTGGCATGGGTGGATGAGAACGGCAGCCTGAACGCGCTGAAACCCGGTACCGTTACTGTTTCCGACGGAGAAACAGCGTACACAGTCACCGTCAGTGATTTTACTGACGGCTCCGAGGTAGTTGGCAACCTTAAGCTGTTGGCGCGCTTTAACGATTCTATGCAGTTTTATGACGGCCACGTCTATCTGCTGTTCACTTCCTATCAGGACGGAGTCGAAATCCGCGTGGATGACCTCTATGCCGGATATGAGATTTCCGACCAATACTATCAGGATATTCGCGAGGATATTGCCAACGGTTCCAATCACTCCGGCAATTCTACCGATCCATATTTTACCTTCTCCAAGGAAATGAAGTCTGTATTGCTTGACAGAGGGGAACTGGTCACCATCGGTATGTACCGCGATTTTGATATGTCCGTACCGCAGGCGGCACTCGGCAGTATCAAAAACAGCAGCGCATGGACAAGCATCGTTGCGGCGGGTAAAACCTCTGTGATTGAAGCGATTTTTCAACTCTTTAATACGGGAAGAATTTCTTCCGACGAGGCTGTTGCCCGCTTGAAGGCGGTTTTGGAAGAAATCGGCGTTGACTACAACAAAGCGCTTGACGGTGTTGTTGAGGGCGGCGTATGCTTCAACCGCGAATTATACAACCAAAAGTTAGAATGGGATCAGTACGAGAACGTGACCTATGATATGGATATCACGAAGAATCAGCTGGACATTCTGACCGCGTACTTAGGCGGCAATCTGAATAAATTCTCGATTCTCAAAAACAGCTGTGCCACTGTTGCCCTCAGAGCATGGAACGCTGCGGTTGGCACCAGAAACGGAGAAGATACCGCCTACAAGCTGTCCTCCTCCGGCAGCGGCATTCTTTCAGTCATTGACGCACCTAAGGGCGTCAGACAAAGCATGGTTAACCGTCTGCCCGGCTATTATCTCAACAATGCCGAGGGCGTCGCTGAACCCGGCGCGGGTTATCAGGATGACACCGGTTGGGTGTATGTATCCGCGCCCAAGGCAGTTGCTCCGGTAACTTATACGTATACCGATGCGTCACTGCGAGTGGATGAAAGCAAAACAAAGCTCTCCAAGCTGATCAATCAGGCTAAAGGGGACACACCTGTTGCTTATGACAAAGACGCGCAGGATATTGGCGTCACCGTTCTTGCTGATCGGGATGGTGAAATCACTACCATTAACGGCATTGATTTTGCGATAAACGGCTCGACGGTGTCGATTAACCGCGACAATGTGCCGAAAGAGGGCATTTGGTTTACCACTCCGGTTGCAACCGACGAGGATGTGGATTACTACGTCACGGATGCCGAGGGAAATGTTCTTCCGAGCACGTATGCAGACGGTTCCGTCAGCTTCTGCGCGGAAGCGCTTCCGCTTTCATTGAAGGTTGTCGGCAGCAGCGAAGGTGCTCAAAACCTTCTCCGCACCGTGATTGTGAACGGCGATAATGCTGATACAGAAATATACCGCTATGACAACGACGTCAAGGTTTCGTTTGATACCACAGAAACCGTTTCGGCCGGTACTGTGTTTTATGTCAAGTCAGCACTCAAGGCGGACGCGATGGATGAAGTGTTAGCCGATGTTCGTCTGAACGGTGAATCTTATATGGATTCCTCTTGTTATGACGAGGCACAGGCTGCCTACCGTTTAGAGATGCCTGCAAGCTACGCTAACCTGACAATCATCTATGAAAAAGCAATTATGGAGGCAACCACTGACAATATCATCCAGATTCCTGTCGGTGAGGAGCTTGATGTTCAGGATTTAGCGATGCTTCACATTGGTGAAGATGACGCCTATCACGGGGAGATTACCTGCAAGATTTTGAGCGATGAGGATGCCGTATTCTCACAGAGCAACACGATTCTGAAAGCGGAAAAAGAAGGCACAGCGATGATTTGGGTATGTGCGGAAGGCAATTCCAACATCGGCGTTCCCTATGTGGTTGAGGTGTACAGTGACGCTGCGGATATGGTGAAGGTTTCCTTTAGCGATACCGTTCGGGATAACCTGATTCTCACCATCGATGCCGACAGCGACAGACCGCGCAATATTCCGTTCTCGGGATATTTGGTAAAGAAAGGCTCTTCGTTGTCCGTTACTCCCAATCAAAGCCAGAGCAAGGCGATTCTGTATTTGATGGATCAGAAAGGCAATACCATTGAGCCCAATCAATCTATTATTATAGAAGAAGATACCACTATTCGAGCCGGCTTTACTGACGCCATCGTATCTGGAATGCCGAATACCGTGAAGCTTGATAGCAAAGGCGACACATATCATCTGCAAGCGCAGGTTCAATATGCCGGTATTCTCAGATTTATCCCTGTATATGACAAAAGTGTACGTTACACCTCCTCTGACGCGTTAGTAACGGTTGACGAAAACGGTGTACTGACTGTTGCGGATGATGTTCCCGAGAACGGCAAGGTGGTTTACATCGCCGCCTATGCCGGTTCGTCTAACGACAAAGTCTTTGCGGCTTGCCGCGTCGTTATCGGCAATTATCAGGGCGACCGCATTGTTGGCAGATTGACAATCTCCGCACGACCGATTGTCAAGGCGCAGTTGGTAGCGCATGGTGCGATTACCTTCACGACATATGAAGATACAAACCTGAATGTCAGCTACTACAATTATTACAAGCCAAACCAAAAATACATTGACTTATCACATGATTATGACGCGCATCCGGAAAAATACACCTTCGATCCTGTTCTTTATCATGACAACGAGTTAGGAATTGATGACCGTGAATCCTATTTTGACGCGTATCACAACGGTTCCGGTACACCGGCACAGACGCTTTCACTGAAGAAGGGCGAGGGCATTACACTCTCCAACTATGGCTATGAAACCGCTAATCTGGATAACATTATCAAGGCGCTGCAAGACAGCTCTCTTTCCTCAAGCAAGGAAGCGCAGGAGTTGATTCGTCAAATCAATAACTATTCTACAGGTCAGGACTTCGACGGCGTATCCGCGTTTGACAGCTTCGCTGCCACGATTGCGCAAATTATTCAGATTTCCCGCGCCACCGGACACAATCCCGCGGATGGTCACTCCGAAGGGGGTCTTGATATTAACCGCGAGGTGTATAACCAGTTCAGAAGAAGCGACTCTCAGATGCCTAATAATTACTACACCGTAGAAATCACTGCGGATGAGTTTGCGATGATGGAGCAATTTGTTGCGAACCCCGATAACAATTACTATTCTCTGATGGCAAAGAACTGCGCGACCGGTTCTGTAGATATCTGGAACGCTACGCTTGCCGATAAGCCGGAGCTGCGTCTGACCGGTAACTATACCGGTATTGCGGTTGAGCCGGAATCCTTGTATGTCGAGCTGGGACTGCTCGGCGCTAAGCAGGATCTTGACGGAGAAGGTGGAAAGGATTTTTACCCGAGAATCGTTCCTCCCTGCACAGAAGCGTATATTCTCGGGGATGCTGACGGTGACGGCGTTGTTACTATTGCGGATGTTACTACCATTCAGCGCGTTATTGCCGAAATCGAAGTGACGACTTATCATGAAAAGGCAGCCGATGTCAACGGTGACGGTTCGGTTACGATTGACGACGCGACACAGATTCAGAGCTATCTGGCGGAAATGCCCGTGGATTACCCGATTGGTCAGTTGATCGCAGAATAAGTCATACAGCAATATGCATTTTACAGAGCTGTTGCCATACGGTGACAGCTCTGTCTTTTAGGACAGGGTATTAAATTTAAGGAATTTATTCTTCTAAACTCGAATATACTGCGTTAT
>JAFUUV010000270.1 GCA_017471345.1 Ruminococcus sp. | reverse complement strand
CGATGTCCGCCGGATTGATTTTTCCAAATACGGGACTGAGAAAAACGCGACATTTGTTTGTTAAGTGAAATTCTTGAATGATTTTTTCGGCAACCGCCAAATCCGTTTGGCTGCCTGCCACAAATTTAACACTGTCGTGCGGCTGCAGCAACTGAAAGTTATCCAAGCGCATCTTAGCTTCCATACCGCTGTCGGGCAGCTTATAATCCATCGTAAAAACCGGACGACGCGGCATTTTCGCAAAGGTATCGAGCGCAATGCTGCCGTTGGTTTCAATTTCGACACGATAACCGCGCTCCGTCAGCAGCGCAATCAGCAGCGCAATATCCGCTTGCAGCAAAGGTTCGCCGCCGGTCAGCGTGACGTTACGAACGCACGCCTTCTCCACCCATTTCAGCAATTCCTCCGGCTCATACATACGGGATAAAGCATCCGGAAGATTTGCCCATTGAGTGTCGCAATAGGAACAGCGCAGATTACAGCCTTTGAAGCGGATAAAGGCTGCCATTTCTCCGGCGTGTGCGCCTTCTCCGTTGATACTGATGAACTTTTCTACTACCTCGAGCATGGTTCCTCCTCATAGCAGGCGCAATTCTGCGGTGTTTCGTATACTGTGACGCTTCTTACCGGCAAGCCTGTTTCAGACAGAAGCTGATAAAAATGCTTTGCAAAATTCTCTGCTGTCGGTCGGAATGCCACTTCGATGACACGAAAGCCCTCCGCGTTCAAGGCGTTCAATGTTTCAGCGCGCAAGCTGCTTTGTTCTATAATCAGCGCGTGGTCATAACTGTCCGCTAATGTACGAACCGCCTGCTTCAAATCGCTGAAATCTATTATCATACCGCGTTTTTCGCCTTCGGCAATCAAAGCTTCCGATTGCACACGAACAGAAAGCTTCCAGCGGTGTCCGTGGATGTTGGCGCATTTGCCGTTGTAGCCTGCCAAAAAATGAGCGCTGTCGAAAAACGCCTCAGTTTCAAGATAGTACAAACAATCACTCCAGTAAAAATGCGCCTGCCGCAGCAGACGCATCCCGTTAGTCATGAAAAAAAGCGCAGTAATCCCACGCGTGGGATGCCCTGGTTTTGTTTTACGACAGGATGGCGCAAACGAACTGTCGGGATAATTCCAAATATAATTATACCATAATTACCGGTAATGTCAATCGAAAGAAAAATTTTGTAGGTTCCCTTTAGTTATTGATGGAAAGATAGTAGTAAAGGTTGAATATTTCCTCTTTTACCAGCTCCGCTTCTCCGTTGGAATTGACACGAAGCTCTACTAAATAGTTTTCCGGTTTACCGTCATTTTTCTCTTGTACCAGTACCGAATAAGCGGTTCCGTCTTCTTGATTGGTACCGAGAACCGCAATCGGAACATACTCCTTTTTCAGTACGCTATCAAGACCATTCTTCAGAGTATCGTCTAACTTTGTGTCCTCGGTTATCTCAACTGTCTGCCATGCACCGGTCATCGCTTCCTGTTCAGAATTCGTTGTATTGATATTGGAAAGGTTGATTTCAATGATGGAGGTCAGCTTGGATTTATTGTATAAATCCTTATACACAACCGCGACATCCCAGGAAACCGTAGGGAATTCCGTGCGTGTCTTGTCATAGCAAAGATATGCGTAATTGGTTCCGGCAACAACCTGTTCGCCTAAAACGGCGATGGGCTTCATATCCAACTCCTCAAAATTATTGATAGAATCCTGAAAAACGCTATTTTGCTCCTCGTTTACCAGTGCGTCAGTCGCCGGACCTACTACCCATCCGTTTTTATTGGCGCTTTCCGTGCTTTTAACAACTGTGGCGTCTGTTGCGGAAGGTACAGATGCCGCTGTCGTTGTCTGCACGCTGCTTTGCGGCGTTTGATTGCCACAGCCGGTCAACGCAACCGTGGTCAATGCTGCGGCGCAAAGCAAAACCGATAATACTCTTTTCATTTAAAATACACTCCTTTTTGTGCCCACAACGGCACTTTAGCTTTCATTATAGCACAACAAATCAAAAATGTCACTCTTTATCATAAAAATTTCACGGAAAATAATATTTGATTTTTGAGCGGCGCAGTGGTATAATGAAAGTTGATTTATTGGGTTTCTGGAGGTATTATCATGAAAATCGGATTTGATAACGATAAATATCTGGAAATGCAGTCACAGCATATCCGTGACCGCATCGCAAAATTCGGGGGCAAGCTGTATCTTGAATTCGGTGGCAAGCTGTTTGACGATTATCATGCCTCACGCGTTCTTCCGGGCTTCAAGCCGGATTCCAAGCTGCAAATGCTGATGCAGCTGAAGGATGACGCGGAAATTGTCATTGTCATCAACGCCGACGACATCGAGAAAAACAAGGTACGCGGTGATTTGGGCATCACCTATGACCTGGATGTGCTCCGACTGATTGATGTATTTCGCAGCCGCGGTTTATTGGTAGAGTCTGTTGTTCTGACTCGCTTTGCCGAACAGCCCACAGCAGTAAAATTTGAAAAACTCCTGACCGAAAACGGCATTCGTGTTTATCATCATTTTTCTATTCCCAACTACCCCACCGATATTGACCTCATTGTCAGCGAAAAAGGGTACGGCAAAAACGATTACGTACAAACCTCTCGCCGCTTGGTGGTCATCACCGCGCCGGGTCCCGGCTCGGGCAAAATGGCTGTCTGTCTTTCTCAGCTATATCATGAGCACAAGCGTGGTGTACAGGCTGGTTACGCGAAATTTGAGACCTTCCCTATCTGGAATCTTCCTTTGAAGCACCCTGTGAACGTCGCCTATGAAGCGGCTACCGCCGATTTGAACGATGTGAATATGATTGACCCCTTCCATTTGGATGCTTACGGTGTTACCACTGTCAATTACAACCGTGATATTGAGGTATTTCCGATACTCAATACAATGTTTGAACAGATTCTCGGCGAATCTCCCTACAAGTCTCCGACGGATATGGGCGTCAATATGGCAGGAAACTGTATTATTGATGACGCTGTTGTCCGCGAAGCCGCCAATCAGGAAATTATCCGCCGCTATTACGCCGCGCTGTCTAACCAAATGAAGGGAATCGGTTCGGTGGATGAAGCTTTTAAAATCAGTCTGCTGATGAAGCAAAGTAAGCTGACTACAGCCGATCGCGTGGTGATTAATCCGGCACTCCAAAAAGCAGAGGAAACAGGTGCTCCTGCCGCCGCTATTGAGTTGGCGGACGGTACTATCCTCACCGGCAAAACAACCAATCTTCTCGGCGCCTGTTCGGCGATGCTTTTAAATGCGCTGAAATCGCTTGCGGGCATTCCAAAGGATGTAGACATTATCGATCCGAAGGTTATTGAACCGATTCAGAAATTGAAGGTGGAGAGCTTCGGATCCAATAATCATCGCCTGCATACCGATGAGATTCTGATTGCGCTTTCTATGTCCGCTGTAACCAATCCCACTGCCAAGCTTGCGATGGCTCAACTGCCCAAGCTGCGTAATACTGATGCGCACGCTACGGTTATTCTCTCCGAAACAGATACACGCACGCTGAAAAAACTCGGCATTCACCTGACAACAGAGCCTGAATACGAAACCGACAGACTTTACCGCAAATCATAAACAAAAAGCCCTGGCCGCGTTAAACGCAAAGCCAAGGGCTTCATTTTTTGCTCCCACTCGCTTAATTTATTTTGTGCGTAATAAAGTAATCCTCTTTCAAGATTGCGTAACGTGACAGGTCACAAAAACCCTGCATATTTCGTCCGGCTTGTCTTGAAGTACCTTCATATTGAAGTCCGCATTTCTTCATAACATCGCCGGAGTGAGGATTTCTCGGATCATGAGTAGCGGTAATACGATTTACGCCGACCTCCTCAAACAAAAATCGAATGACACATTGGAATGCTTCGGTCATAATACCCTTGTGCCACCAGCGATACCCTAAGCAATATCCGATTTCAGCTTCTTCAATGTCTTCTCGGAAATTCACTACGTCAATTGCTCCGATTGGTTCGCCCAATTCTTTCAATACAATCTTCCATCCATAAAAATCGGCTTTATTTTGATTTTCGAGCAAGTATTGATGATATGTATTTTTTAACTGTTCTGCGCTTTCATACGGTTCCCAAGTTAAGAATCTCGTTACTCGTTCGTCATTAGCCCAGTTTTTGAACATCGGCTCACAATCGGATTCAATCGTTTTTCGCAACACTAATCTTTCAGTTTCCAGTTTAACTGTGCCAAGATGTTTCATTTTATCAATCCTTTTCGTAATAAACAATTGTCATTTTGCCATTAATTTGCTCGGTTTTGCCTGTTTTCTGATAACCGAGCTTTTCGTATAAATAGCAATTGCCTTTTTCCTGTAAAATTGTGTCGAGCTTCCAATGCTGCTTTCCGTGAATACGCTCTGCTTCCTTGATTGCTTGCTGAGCGTAGCCCTTATTGCGGTATTCCGGCATTATGAAAATCGGCGATATTCTTTTACGTGTAACGCCGTCTTTACAATCTACAATACGGATAGCGCCGACCTTTGTATTATCTGTCGTTATGAAATAGTATGTCGTTTCAGGTTGATTGAACCGAAACAATATATCCTCATACTTCTCTGTTGCAGGACTTGTTTCCGTATCCTGATACTTTGCGTACAACTCGGAAAACGCTTCTTTTTGCATTTGCAGGATTGTATCTAAATCTTCAAGATTAGCTGCAATAAGCTTTATATCCATTTCACACCTACAAAGTGCCGCCAAGGAGGGGTTATCCTACTTGACGTCGGTTGATTATAATTCGATTTCGGAAATTTATTCCCATTCTTAAGTGTAAAGCAATCATTAAACCACTTCGTTTAATAAATATTGCTTCTCGTGAGAGAATATGGCTTCAATTATACATTTTTGTTTAGTTATCACAGCTTGTGCTATCAAAAAGCTATCAGTCATTTGCTATCATTCGTAGCTTGGTTTATTTCTGATTGCTTTTGGTTTATTATAGCATAGCCGTCCTTGCAGTTTTCTATTTTATAAGCCATATTATCCTCGTTTTTCAAATATCAAATGATGGAAGAAAGCAATCTTTTGAAAATCAGGATTTTGAGAGACCTTCATTTCAATCTCAATCATCTTTTTCTGCCATTTTTCATCTTTTTGAATCTCCTGATTCTGCTGTAAATCCCAGAATGTTCTCAAACCATAGGTTTCTTGCAAGGTAAAACCGCCGTACCATTCGATAATATCCTTGTCATCGTAGTAATTGATGGTGCCGAACTGCTGTGCGTTACTGTTGTGCCCGTCAAGGAGATTGTTCGCTTCATCAAAGTTGTTGAGCAAGACTACCATCTGCATAACTCTGCCGTTGCGATTATGCTTGACGATAGACAGCTTACCATTTAGCTTTAGTAACCGATAAAACTCACCGACAATTATTTCTCGGTCATCAGCGTATTCCAAAACGTTATGACAGAAGATATAATCAAAGGATTCACTCGGCAACTTTTTCAATTCGTCTGTACTTCCGATAATTTGCCGATAGCCATTTGTATTCACTTGCTGAGCAAGCATATCCTCGGAAGGCTCAATCGCAGTTACTTGATTGTCGGCGGCGAAATGATCGGCTGTAATACCTGTCCCGCTTCCAAAGTCAAGAATCGTTTTATCTTTCAATTCTCCGATTTGTTTCCAAATGATAACTTTTGCGAGTTTCTCCCAAGTGGGTAGCTGATTCAGCATATTAAGCTCCAATTATTTTTATTTCAATGCCAAGAACACCATATTTTGCTTGCTGTTCCGGCGTGTAATACAAATCCATATCTTCCGGTTTAGCGGTAGAAATATCTGCTTCGTTATAACCGCATTTCAGTAAGGGCAATTCCCGATACAATTCAGCGAAAGAATCAAATCTATGGATAGCGACCACTTTCGTAATCAGCTTTTCTCCTGTTTCAGATTGAGTGAATTCAATTATATCGCCGACTTGAATCCGTTTCCGCTTTTCGTCGTTGAGTCGCAATTCAATTGTCTTTTGTCCGGAACGTATCATTGCGAATGGTTCAGGGTTAAGATTCATTTTGTGTGCCATTATTCAATCCTTCTCGTAATATACAATCGTCATCTTATCCCACTTGGCGGCTTTATTATAATTCTATTTCAGAAATTTATTCCCACTCCACCGTACCAGGCGGCTTTGAGGTAATGTCATAAACCACGCGATTGACGCGCGGAACTTCATTAATAATCCGGTTGGAAACTCTGCCGAGAATCTCATAAGGGATTTTTGCCCAATCCGCAGTCATAAAATCATCCGTTGTCACGGCACGGATGGCGACTAACTCGCTGTAAGTACGTGCGTCACCCATGACGCCGACAGTTTTGACGCCGGGCAAAACAGCAAAAAACTGACTCATTTGGTCTGCGTAGCCGCACTGTTCCATTTCATCGCGCAAAATGGCGTCGGCATCCTGTAAAATCTTAACGCGCTCAGCGGTTACTTCGCCGATAACCCGCACGCCTAAGCCCGGTCCCGGGAAAGGCTGACGCCATACCAAATCATGCGGTAATCCAAGCTTCTCGCCGACCATTCTGACTTCATCCTTGAATAAATCACGGAGTGGTTCAATGATACCTTCAAAATTGATATCCTTCGGCACACCTACCTGGTTATGATGCGTCTTGATTTTTGCGGCGTCTCCCTTGCCGCTTTCAATGCGGTCAGGATAGATGGTTCCTTGTGCAAAGAAGCCTGTGTCGCCGCTCTCACGTATTTTATTCCAGAAAACGTTATAAAATTCTGTGCCGATAATATTGCGTTTTTCCTCAGGATCCGTGATTCCCTTCAATTTGGAAAGAAAGGTCTCCTGACAGTTAACGCGGACAAAGTTCATATCGAACAGCTTTGTAAAGGTCTGCTCTACATAATCACCCTCATTTTTGCGCATCAATCCTTGATCCACGAAAACACAGGTAAGCTGTTTTCCGACAGCCTTGCTGATTAACGCGGCGGCAACAGAGGAGTCAACACCGCCTGAAAGTCCGAGCACAACGCTCTTATCCCCTATCTGCTCGCGGATTTGCGCAACTGTGTCATCAATAAAGCTGTCCATACGCCAATTTCCCTGACAACCGCAAACATCATAAAGAAAAGAGTGCAACATATGGCTTCCGTTCTCTGTGTGATTGACCTCCGGATGAAACTGAACGCCGTAAAGCTTGCGCGCGTCATCCGCCATCGCCGCAACCGGACAGTGAGCAGTGGTTGCGGTTACAGAAAAGCCCTCCGGCACCTTGCTGATATAATCTCGATGGCTCATCCACGAGATTCCCTGTTCAGGTAAATTCTTAAAAAGAATATTGTCAGGAGAATACGATGTCAGAGTTTTACCATACTCGCTGACAGCGTCATCGGTTGCGGAAACCACTTCGCCGCCAAGCGTATATGACATCAGCTGACAACCATAGCAAATGCCGAGTATTGGTATACCAAGATGAAAAATCTCCGGATTATAATGCGGAGACGATGTGTCATAGACGCTGTTGGGACCGCCGGTAAAGATGATACCCTTTGGCGCAATGGATTTAATTTTCTCAATGTCAACCGTGTACGGCAAAATTTCACAGTATACCCGACATTCACGCACACGTCTTGCAATCAATTGATTGTACTGACCGCCGAAATCGAGAACAATGACTGTTTCCTGACTCATACAATACCCCTTTCTAAATGAACGCGGCTGTCTTTGAAAAAAGACAGCCTTGTATAATTATCGATAAATAATATCACTTCTGGCAGGACCGTTCGATACCATCGTAATCGGTACACCGATTTGCTGCTCGGCAAATTCGATGTACTCGCGGCACTCCTTCGGAAGCTTGTCATACTCCCTGATACCGGAGATGGAACACTTCCAGCCCTTCAGCGTTTTCAAAATCGGTTTGCATCTTTTCAGCTTAGTGGTAGACGGGAAATAATCAATCGTCTCACCGTCCAGCTCATAACCGACACATACGGGAATTTCATCCAGATATCCCAAAACATCCAGCACGGTAAACGCCACCTGTGTAGCACCCTGTACCATACAGCCGTAGCGTGTGGCGACCAAATCCAGCCAGCCCATACGACGCGGTCTGCCGGTGGTCGCGCCGAATTCACCGCCGTCACCGCCGCGTTTACGCAGCTCGTCAGCTTCTTCGCCAAAAATCTCCGAAACGAATTCTCCCGCGCCGACAGCGCTGGAGTACGCCTTGACAACCGTGATGATCTCTTTGATTTCATATGGCGGAATACCCGCGCCGACAGCACCGTAGCCGGCAATCGTGTTGGAGGATGTGACCATGGGGTAAATGCCAAAATCAGTGTCCTTGAGGGAACCGAGCTGACCTTCCAGCAGGATATTTTTGCCTGCCTTGAGCGCGTCATGAACAAACATAACCGCGTCGCCGACATAAGGCGCCAACTGCTCCTTATATTCCATCAGCTTATCAAAAACCTCCTGCTCGGTAATCGTGGGTTTATGATAAAGATTCTGCAAAGTCGCATTCTTAATCTCAAGCGCGTGGTGAATTTTCTCACGCAGCGAGTCGGGATCGTCGTACAATTCGTTGATCTGAAATCCGATTTTAGAATACTTGTCCGAATAAAACGGCGCGATACCGCTTTTG
>JAFUUV010000269.1 GCA_017471345.1 Ruminococcus sp. | reverse complement strand
CGCGATAGTAATCTGAATCGCGGTCGCGTCAGCGATATCGACTTGTCCGTCCGCAGAAAAATCAGCTAACCGGAGCTGCTCGTCATCGAACATCTCTAATTCAGCAAGATACTTCTGAATCAAAGTGACGTCGGTGATGGATAGCGTTCCGTCACGGTCTACGTCGCCAACCTCGTATGTCTGTATCAGTACATACGGAATGTCGCGTGCCTCCGCGTACTGCTGCGCGTAAGAATCCGCATAGCAGTAAATCGTGAGGTTGGGGTCGTTTCTGAAAGCTGAATTTGCGATTGTCGTCACCGTGTCGGGCAGATAAACCGCCGTGAGGTTGGGACAATTCGCAAACGCATAGGTGCCGATTTCGGTGACAGAATCACTCATCTGAACATCTGTAAGTGAAGCACATTCGTAAAAACACTGTGCAGGAATGTAATCAGCTGAAACGTTCAGGTCAACCTGTGTCACAGCGGAGCCCTCAAAAGCGCTGTCACCGATTGTCTGTATGCTCTCCGCAAATACAATGGGACTCGTCAGCGCCGAACATCCGGAAAACGCGTACATACCGATGGTTTCCAGATTTGTCGCCTTTGAAAAGTCTATGCCGGTGATTACGCTGTCATTGAGAAACGCACGTCTGGCAATATTGGTAACACTTCTTCCGTTCAGTGTTGCCGGTACCTTTACAACTGTGCCTTCTCCTTCCCAACCCGTGAGCATAACGCGTTCATTATTGATATAGCTGTAGTTACAGCCGTCCGCATAATATACTGCGTCCGCGTTGATGCTGACCACAGAAACGGTACACATCACTGCGGCGGTCATGAGAGCCAAAGATTTTTTCAGAATTTTCATAACTGTCACCTTTTTCGCAGGCAGCGCAAAAGCGCTGCCTGCTTGTTTCGTTTTAGAAGTCGCCTTCACCCGACTGCTCGCCGATATCCTGCGGAACGCTGTGACGAATATGGTCAACATCGTCCGAAAGCATCTGCTCAAAGCTGAATTTTACACAATCAAATTCAGGTGAATAATATTTCTTCTTCATGATTTGCTTGTACCTCCTTACTGATTCACTTCAATACTCGCGATATCGTAAATGGTAAAGTAAACAGGATCGCTGATAACATACGTATCGCCGACAAGAATGTAAGAATAAGCACGATAGACATAGTTCTTGGCTGTACCGGGATTCAAGTTTCCGTACGCCTTGTTCTTGAAGTTGAAGGAGAACTTGGTCTGGTTCTTGTTGTCAAGCTGTGTCAAATTAACTTCGTTCTTGGCTACAAACGTGCTGCCGCCAAATGTAGTCGTACCGTTCTGAATAAATGTCTTTGCATTATTCTTTGCAGTGCTTATACTTGCAGCATATTGAGTTTGATACTCCTTCTCTGTCTTGGTTACGTACTTGTCATCAGAATTTTTATCAAGCTCACGAACCTGCTCCAGAACAAAGCCTGCATTCTTCACATCCGTCTTGGATTTCAACAGCTGATCCTTGTAACCAAAGGTAAGCAGGAAGTCAGAATAAACTCTGTCGCCGGCTTGTTTTTGATCGTCAGTGCTCAAATCCTGCGCGCCATTATTGTTCCACTGGTTACGGGAGTTCTCGATGAAGTTGATTCTTGCTTCACCCGAAGCTGTATCCTGCGCGGAAACTGCGCTCGGATCATAGGTGGTTCTCGCACCGGGTTCATCAGCAGTCATGTAAATCGGCTCCACATAGGAATCCTGATACATAGACATATTGAAGTCTGCATAGAAGCACTTCTTGTAATTCGTTTCAACCTTACCCTTATTTCTGGAATTTTCTTCGGTGCTTGTCATCGAACTGATCTGCCAATACTGGAAGTAAGCGGTCTCGCCGTTCTTCTGCAGCGTCAGCGGAGCAGTAACAAAGGTATTATTGTAGGTTGCCCAGTTGCCATACTGTACTTCAAGAGTCTTATGTTTCTTATCAGTTTGATATTCATCATTCACATTGGTGTAGTCTGAAGAATTAACCTCATACGGGAAGTTAAACTGAACCTGAACGGCTCTGGCAGACTCTACGGTAGCTGTCGTCTCGAAGGAGATAGTCTTTGTCGCAGTATCAAATACAGGTGTAGTTACTGTCTGTCCATCCCAATTGAGCGTAAGCATAAAGTCATCTTCCAGAGGAGCATGATTACCGAGGAAAGTCTTGCGGGCATTGTCATCTTTGAACGCAATCGTCTCACCGTCACGGTTGAAGAAATTTGTCATTTCAGTGTCAGTAATCTCACCTCTTACCGTGTAGGAACGTGTCGGTCCTACAACGCGATTGGCATCTGTCAGATCGTCGTTTGTCCTGTAGGTCTTTGCGGAGTAGCCCTCGTAGATGTACTTAATCTCGTACTGATACTTCGCGACTTCCTTGTTGTGGACTACGATGATGTTGCCATCGCCCTTAACAGTGTAAGTGATGGTCGCGTTAGTATTGTCCGTACCATTGACGACGAACTTCTCGAATGTGTAGTCATCGCCAACGTTGGTTTCCTGGATGGTCAGGACGTCGTTTGCAAGGAGTCCGCTGAGTACGACAGACTGACCGTTCTGGAGCGTGTAAGTATTGGTCGTACCGGTAAAGCTCTGTGCCGCTGCGTTGTTCACGCTATAGGAATAGGTGATGGAATTTGCAGTGGATACAGTAATATCAAACTCTTTGTTACCCGGGTTACCGTCAGCCTGCTTCGAGATGGTGACGTCATAGGTCGTGAGCTTGGTGTTAGTAACAGTGATGGTGGTATCGCCGGTGACTGTGCCATCGCCGGTAATGCTCTTCAACGTGTAACCTCTCGGAAGATTCGTCTCCGTGACGGTGACGTTGGTGCCGTAAGGAACATTGTTCAGAACAACTGTCTTAGGCTCTGACTTGTTGATAACGCCTGTGGTTTCGGTGCCGCCATTGTTGATGTTGATGTTAAAGTCGGTGGAATCCGTGATGGGAGTACCGGATTCGTTCTCAACCTCCTTTACGATGGTCACCGTGAAGGTCTGGATGTCATTGTCAACAATAACGCCCTTGTTGCCGTTCATCAGCACGCCGCCTTCATTGGTGCCGTCTGCAATAATGGTTGTGCCGGACACGCCGGTGATTCCACTGAGTGCATACTTCGGGGAATGTGCGTCAGACTCAACCACCTTTACAAGGGAGTTCGCTTTCAAACCGCTGATGGTCAGGGTTTCGTCCTTGGTGATGGTGTATTCTTTGTTAGTACCCTCCGCGGTACGAACGCCGTTGGTGACGCCGGTCTTGTCTGTCGCGATATCACCGCTATACAGCGCCCATGTGCCGGAGGCTGTTTCCTTGGTGTAAACCTGCACCTTGAATTCATCGGAGGTGTTGTCCACATCCGTTGTCTTCTTGATGGTGAAGCTGTACTCGTTGCGGATGTTAACGTAGTTAATCTCCGCAGGCGTATCCTTCATCTGGAACTGTACGACGCCGGTAGTGCTGTTGACAACAGGTGTGGGAATGGTAACGCCGCCTGTTGAAGTCGCCATCTCTGTAGTGTCTGCTGTAACTTGGTACAGACGATACAAGCTGCCGGCTGTCTCGCTCATTTCGAAATAGGTACCGACAGGATAGCTCAGAACAATGGTTTCACCGTGGTGAATGGTAATTTGGCCATTGTTGGTAGAATCCGCAGCGGCAGTACCGCCGGAGGGCGTTCTCATGAACTGAATCGGATTGATTTCAACGGTATCGGTATGCGCGTTTGTACCGTCATACTTGAAACCGGACTTACCATTATCCCACGCGCGGATATTGATGGTATGCGCCACATCGGTGTCGCCCGAGTCAGTCGTTTTGGAAATGGTGACGGTGTTCATCTTGACAATATTGCGCTGTATCAAATCCAAGTTGCCATTTACAGGAATCCAGTTCGCAGCAAGATTAGTTGCATTATAATCAGTTTCGTCCGTGCTGTTGACAAGCTTCTCTACAGAGAATCTCTGCTCGCCTGTAAGCGGAGAAATACCCGGAGTCTGTTCTGTAACCGTGATAAAGCTGCCCTTCGGAATGTTTTCAAACAGTACATAACCATTTTTCTGGAGGACATAATTACCTTGAGAAGCATCCAAGGTACTTGTTGCCGCAGTTTCAGTTCCGGTAAGACTTACTTTACCGCTTGTCAGAATCTCATAATTCGCTGCGCTTGCGCCCTTTGCTCTGTAAGTCACATGGAGGGTGAACTTTGAACCGTCGTCATGCGCGAAATTGACATACTGATGGTCGCTGGTTCTGACATAGGTTTTCTTGGTAACCTTTACGGTTTGCGGGATAAATTCGTTGGTGATGGTAACAGTCGGGTCGGTTGTACCAACGGTAAATTGTTTACCACGCTGATAGCCGATAACGGATGTGTCGGTAATATCGCTCAACGTTGCACCGCTGCCGGTGATTTCCTTAAAGGTGTAGTAATCCGATGCATAATCGGTCTCAATAACTCTCACAACGGTTCCCGTAGCAAGGTTCGGAACGATAATTCTGTCACCCTTGTTAATAGTAAACTCATTGTTGACTTTTGACACAGAACTGCTGGTTGCATCGGATGTACCATACTTTTTGATAACATCCAACGTCAGGTTGGAAATATCGGCAAAGTTACTTCCGCCGTCTGTCGAGGTCTGGATACGCACCTTGAAGTTCGTGGTGTAGTCCCCCTCGGCATTGGTCACCTTGTCGATGTATACATTGTGCAGCATCGAGTTGGTGACGATAATGGTCGCGTCGCCTGTGACATCATTGACAGTAAAGGGACCTGTACCGGACAGTACCGCGCTGTTGGAAGCGATGCTCTTAAGCGTATAGCCGCCGGGAGCGGTCTCGCTGACGGTAATGGTGCTGCCGACAGGAACATTGGACAGAACCGCAGTGCCGTTGTGCGCCAAATTCTTGGTTTCGTTGTTATGCGTGGTCACGGTAGTTCCGTCGGTTGACTGATAGGACACGACAATCGGGAAGGTAGTGCTGTCTGCCGTACCGTCCTCTACAACCTTCTTCACCGTCACATCCTTGGTTTTGATGTGGTTGGCAACGGTAACTTCAGGTGTTTGCAGAGAAGTGGAGGTAAACGCGATGCCATCGCCGGTGTAAGTATCGTCAACCGTACCGGTACCGCCGGTCAAGCTGTAGCTCGGCGTCTGATACTTGGTGCCGGAGGGCAGCACTTCTGTGACGCGCAGCTTGTTGGTCGCCGCGAAGCCTACCAGTTCAATCACCAGAGGTGTGGAGGTGGTGACAGTACCCTCGCCGTTGGCGTTGGTCTTGTTGCCGTCGTCATTGTAAGCAACCCAAATATTATTATCGGTGTCGTAGTACTCTACCTTTACAGTAAAGCCGGTTTCACTGGTAACCACCTGGTCAACTGTCTTTCTGATTGTCAAAGTCTTGGTGGGCATGGACAGCTCAGAGAAGAAGGGCAGCGAGGTATACAGCTGCTTACCCTGGCTGTTAAACAGATTGGCTACAGGGATGGTAACAACCGCGCGGTTGTAGTTGTCATCCTTCGTTACCGAGTAGATTAATCCGGTCTGCACTGCCAATTCACGCAGATTGCTCGTGATTTGCTCGTAGAATTTTTCGAACTGAGAACCGCCGATGGGCGTGGTATCAAGCGTGATTACCAGATTATTGGTGCTGCCGGGATACAGATAGTCCTCGTCCACCTTGATAACGCCCTGTGTTTTGGCATAGTTCTTTAACACGGTCGAGCCGTCCTTCACATCAACGGTGACATAGCAGTAAGCGTCGCCCTGAGAGGTCGAAAGCAGGCTGTGAGAAACAAACACGGGGTCAGACTTTTTGTTGGTGATGGTGGCGTTGACGTCCGTTGTCGGCATGGTGAATGATACTGATTTGGTCGTATCGTCGGAAGCAGTGGGCGTCAGCGTGGTGCCGTCGCCCTTGGTGAGGACAGTACCGTTATATACATAATGGTTGGTATCATCGTCCATATCTGTTTCCAGAATTTTTACCTTCGCGTTTTCCGGAATACCCTTGATTTGGACAGTCTGTCCCTGCTTGATGGTCACATCACCGTCAGTTGTCAACTGCTCCGCAGCGGTATCGTCCTTTGTGCCGTCCGCGTTGTAAACTGTGATGTACAGCGGATAGGCAATGTAAGTACCGTCAAAGTCGAACTGTACACGGAAGGTAAAGGTAGATGTGGTGTCAGACGGATTGTTGGTTGTTTTTGTCAGAACGAGGTCGTGCGTCAGCATATGGTTGGTAAAGCGCGCTCTCAGACGAATATCGTTCAGTTCATCTCCCGAGTTTGTAGGAGGTGTAAACGAATATTCTCCGGCGTGCTCATCTTGACCTTCTGAGAATGCGTAAGGCGTCTCGTTATTCGCAAGGTCTACCAAGCTGAATACCTGATTGTAGTGGTATTTGCTGTTTGCCGGAATGGTTTCCTTCAGCGTTACAGACGTACCTGGCTGATACTGACCGTTGAAATACGCAATCAGGTCGTTATACAACTGGTAATTGACTGTGCTGCCTGACGTATCGGTTGTACTTGGGGAACCTGTTATAGAATAGGTTACGCTTCCGTTGTTATCGGTAAGCGGTATACCCTGTTGGGTAATATCGAACGGCTCAAGTCCGGCGTCTTTCTGATAGGTATACTCGAACTTGGTGATTTCTTTTTCCTTGTCATTAACATGATTGGAGCCTGTTGTGCTATTCACAATAAAGAAACCGGAGTTTACATCGTAGGTTCTTACCTTTTTGTCCACTTGGAGCTGCTCGGGAATAGCGTGGAAGGAGAAGCCAAACTTCAGGTTGGAGTCGAACATACCGCGCTCCATGTAGTAAATGGTCAAGGTATGTACAGTGTTGGCGTCTGAGTTGTTAAACCAACCGTCATGATCCGTTCCGAAAGCAGCATTTCTGGTTACGGTAGAGGAAGCACCGCCGATTTTCTCTGTTGAATTCGCGGTGACAGTGCAATCCTTAAAGTTGATGGTACCGGTGGTCGCGTTATGCTCACCGCCGAGGTCAAGTACCAGCTTACCGTCCACGAATACCCACAGGTCATCATCACCGGAGAAGTCAAAAGTCTGCGGTGTGGTGCCGTCATCCAAAACGCCGCCGGCGTTGAGTGTAAAGGGAATTTCCAGCTTCATGCCGAAACCGAGGTCGTGGGCAGTACCGTCGACGTGATTCTGGTAATCATTTTTGTCAAACGGGAAGAAGCCGGCATTGTTTTTCGCGGTTCCGTATTTTGCTGAATAAACCTTGTTGGTATTATTGTAATATTCAAGGGTTGCAGAACCGGTGGAAGTGGCTGTTGGCTTATTAATGCTCTCAAAATACGCATTGTCCTGACCGCCGGTGCTGTTAAATTCGTAGTAGGTGTAGCCGCCGGACACATTGTATCCACTTAGTGTTGTATCTAAGGATGCCGTAAAGGTACTTTTTCCATCACCGCCATTCCACGAAGAGAATGTATATACATTTTTCAGATTAGAACCAGATGTATTCAGAGTAATATCTCCGGATTGATTCCAATACGTGCCAGAGTCCCATGTGGATCTTGTTTGATCTGGACCTCGCCTTACAAAGGTTGCTGTTGTTGCACCGGCAGGTACATCTACCACATATTTGCCATCGGACGCAGTCATTTGACCCCATGTATTTGCACCATTAAACCAAACATCAAATACTGCACCTTCGTCACCCCAATCACCAGGATCTAAATAGATTTTTGAAATCGTTGTAGTTCCGCCTCTTGTTTCCTTTCTGACAGGGAAGTTAGAGGAGCGCAGGATGGTTGCCAGCGCTGTGTTCTGGTTGTTTTCACCGGAGAGGAAGTCCTCGTCGAACATTGCCATGACGGCACCATTTTGGTTAGTCGCGCTGCTGTCGTAATAGTGAATGTTGGAGCCAGCCAAGGTTGTACCGGACAGACCTGTAACAGCATTCTTCGCGCCGCTGTTGGCGTCGCTAAGTGTAACAGAGCCATTAGCAAGCTGATTCCAGTTGTAATAACTTGTTATGGTTGATTTTGTACTATGTCCAACATTTCCAATGGCATCGCCGTTACCATTGTCACTCCACACGTTCAGGTTACCAAAATAGAGCGGATAGGTCACGCCCTTCGCGTTTGCGTAAGCAGACAATGCAGAGTTCAGCTTTGTAAAGGAGTTCCATTTCCAGTCGTTTGCGGATGTTGTATACTCCTTGCTGTTGGCAGTATCATTAATACCGCTAAGCCAATTGGTCGCGCCGGAATTCACTTCGCCGTCAGCATAATAGTCATACATCGTGGCGGTAATACCGGCGAAAAGCGTACCGTTTTTGACGCCGTTTGTAATACTGGTGCCGCTCGATACGATTACTTCATTGGCGCGCGCCGTGTAGGTACCCCATGTGCCGCCGTCAGAAGGATTGGAAGGATCGCTGCCGCCCGTATACTTATTGGAAGAGGTCGGAATGGTCAGCTCGCCGGTGTTGTTACCGTTGTCACCGACAAAGGTGATTTTGTCCAGATCTTCCGGAACAGTCACCGACCAGATGTTGGAGTTGGGCAGTCTGGTCATGGTCGTGGTGGTGGTTTCACCGTTGTAGGTGTACTTGGCGGATACCATGGCGTAGTTGGTATTGCCGTTGTTATAGTACACCGTTTTGGTGCCAACGTTGTCGAAGGTGAAAGCAAGATCTGTCACGTTAGCCGAAGGCATGGTGAGCGTCCAGGTTTTGCCCGAGCCGGTAATCGTTGCCGAGCTCGGCGTGGCTGTAACATTGGTACACGTTTTGCCAATGTCGGGAGTGACGGAAATCGTCACCTTTGCGCCTGCGGGCAAATCGGTGATGCTGCCGCCCTCGTCTGCGGATTTGGTGCCGTAGCTCGCCTCGACCACCGCGTTTGCTACGGTGGGTACGGTGAGGGTGTACGTCGCCGCGGGAGTGAGCGTCATGTTGACCGCGTTGGTGCTCTCATTATACGTAACAGAAACGTTGTAATAGCCTGCCGTGGATACTGTCTGGGTGGCGTTCGCGGAAGGATAGGTTGTTGTCCACGCGTGATTCTTTGCCACCTTGTAATTAATCGTACCGGCGTTGAGATACACGTTGTTCCATGTCTTTGTCCACGTACTACCGCTTTGTGTCATGTCATTGTCGGTTTCCGTAGGTGCCCACGCAGTACCGAACAGCTGGGTGCTGTCACCGACCGCTGTCCAAGTGGTAGGCGTGGTGTCTGCGGGGAATTCGATGTGAACGGACATAGAACCGCTGTCCTCGTTCTTATACGTAAAGGTATACGTACCGGCAGCTACCGTCTGCAAGGTAATCGAAGCGTTATCGTTGTTCGGGAATGTATAATCCGTCGATCCGCTGATGGTTACATTGCTGGCACACTGCGTACCGTCGCCTTTAAGGAAATCAAACGAATAGGTTTTGTTGGCTTCCAAGGGAACCGACCAATTCAAATTATGTTCTACCCAGTTATCCCATGAGCCTTTTACACGGGGGACATCATCGCCTACCGCTTCGCCAGTCACCTTCGCCGCGTCGGTGGCAATGATGCCGACCGTCATGCAGGAGACGAGCATACAGAGCGTGAGCAGTACGGAGATTGCCGCGCGTGAGTATCGCTTGACTTTTTGTCTCATATGTTTCTTCCTCCTTTTCTTAATATATATAAGATGTTTTATATACTATTTATATAAACAAACGCAAGCGTGACGCTTGACCCAATCCGCGCAGATGACGGTTTGCCAAAATTCTTCCGCCGTTCACGCGTTGAGCCGTTCCTGTTGCGGCAACGTCACGTTATCGTTCGATTGTCTTTTTCGAAAACCCTTACGCCGGGATTTCGAGCGGCAGGCTGACCGCCTTGCCGCGTTGTTTCTTTAATTCTGTCGGGCTTGCGCCGTAGTACTTGTGGCACGCCTTGGTGAAGTGGTTGTAATGGCAGAAGCCGTTGCGCAGCGCCGCCTCCCCGACCGGGATGTCATGCGCGAGGTAATCCTCCAGCGCGTGTCGGGTGCGCACCTCCTGCACATAGTCCGTGAAGCGCTTGCCGGTCAGCTTTTTGAAATACGGCGTGAAGCTGCCGGTCTTGCAGCCTGTCAGCTCGGCTAACTCCGCTATCATGATTTTTCGGCGGTAGTTGACCTCGATGTAATGCTTCACCGCCATCGCGTCGCCTCGTTCGCTCCGTCCTGCGCCGTACACACTGAACTGCTTCTGCCGGCGACATCGCGTCAGCATCAGCCGCAGCAGCTTCATCAGCAGAGAGTACTTCATCAGCGTGCTGTACTCGTCGTGATTGTCACGCTCAATCGCCAGCAGCTTCTGCAGGAGCACGGTCATCTCGCGATACGCCTGTGAGCTCTTTTCCAAAGCATAATCACTGTTTTCTCCCGAAGGCTCAAACCGTCTGACAAAGGCGTGTGAAAAATGCACACTGAGGATCACCGCCCCGCCGCTTCGCAGCGAATGAATCTCGCCGGAAATGACAATCAGCGCGTCGCCGCTGCCGAGGTGGTGTCTCTGCGCGCCGACGGTGACCTGTACGCTGCCGCTGTCCACGTAGAGCAGCTGCGGCTCCTCGTGCCAATGCGGTTTTCCCCTTACCCTGTCAACCGGTTCGTCTCTCAGCCTGATTTTTGCAGGGAGGTTTTTGTCATATTCGATTGTCTGATGCATTGTCATTTTTTTCACCTCCCGTTTGCGTCCGATTTTGTTTGATGAGTTGAAAGGGCGTGGCATTGTACGCCCGTTTACACTTGGCAACAAAGGTGCGCTTGCTCGGAAATCCGCCGGCTTTCGCCGCCTCGTCAATCGTCATGTGCTGATTGAGCAGCGCGTCCATCGCGTGCTCCAACCGTACCTTGACCACATAGTCCTTGAACAGCATTCCGGTTGTTTTTCGGAACAGCGTGCTCAGGTACAGCGGATGGATTCCCAGCGCGTCGGCTACGTCGGTTTCTTCAAAATTTTCGGCATAGTGCTTTTCAATATACTCCTTTGCCAGCCGGATGTGGCGTGAGTCGCTCTGTGTGTTGTCAGCCGATGTTTCGGGGATTTCAAGCCTGCACTGCACCAGCAGCACATAGAGTATCTCGGTAATCAGCGATTGCTGCCGCAGCGCGGGAAGCTCTTTCTCGCTGACGGTTCGGGAAAGCTGCCAGAGAAGGTTGTGGATTTCCTCCTCCGCGCCGCTTCCGGATTGTATCTCAAACGACGTGTTTTTCATGGATGAACAAAATTGCTGCGCAAATTCATAGGAAATATCCAGTATCAGGCACTTCGCGTTTTCAGCGTACAGGCTGTGGTTTTCGGAAGAATTAATCAGGCAAACGCTGTCCGCGCGCAGCGTCCGGCTTTGGCTGTCTGTCACCGTCAGCGTGCCCTCCGGCACATAAATCAACTCGATTTCCTTGTGCCAATGCGGCTTGACCGCTATTGCACCCTGCTTTAACTCTATTCTCGCCGGAAGATTGTCGTTGTACCGAATTAACTCAAAATCACTCTTCACAACTCTTCTCCTGTTTATCGTGGTGCCGTTTTTCAGTCGCAGAGTATATAAATATACGAATTAATTATAGCATATAAAGAACGCAAATACAACTTATTTTTGAAAAAAAATCATTAAAATTATCAGAAAACCAATCAAATTGTTGTGTTATTTTTCGAATTCAGAATCATAAACCCTTTTTTTATTTTGTACGGTTGTCGATTATAATATTATTACCGTCAAATTTTTTGTCAAAAATATACAGGAGGTTTTTTATGTCAAGAAAAGGAGAAAACATCTATAAAAGAAAGGATGGTCGCTGGGAAGGACGATATAAAAAGGGATTCGCCAAAGACGGCAGAACGCTTTACGGCTCCTGCTATGGAAAGACCTACCGCGAAGTGAAAGCAAAATTAGAAGAAAAGAAACAGACCTTATCCGCGTATCAGCCGGAAAGCACCGGATTTTCAAAGAAGCTGTTCGGCGTTTACTGTGATGAGTGGCTGCTGGTCAACCGGAACAGATTGAAGGAATCCACCGCCGCTAAGTATAAGATTATGTTGGAGGCGCACATTAAGCCTTATTTTGGCAACTGTCAGCCGGAAAGAATCACCACAGAAATGACCGCCAATTTTATCAACTGGATGATTGCGGAGAAAGAGCTGTCCCCAAAAACCGCCAAGGACACTGCCATTGTATTCAAGTCGATTCTGAAATATATTTCGCAGACGAACAATGGTATCGGTCTTGTCGATGTGTTCATGCCGCGGTATGTTGCAAAAGAAATCCGTGTCTTGACAAAGGAGGAACAAAACCGGTTCGTAAACTATTTGATGGCGGAGACGGATTCATACAAATTCGGGATTCTTTTTGCTCTGATGACGGGATTGCGAATCGGTGAGATCTGCGCTTTGAGAATGCGGGATATTTCTCTCGCGGATAGAACGGTTACTGTACGCCAGACGATACAGAGAGTGAAAAATCTGGATGGCGACGGAGCAAAAACTAAAATTATTTTTTCAGAACCCAAAAGTATCCGTTCCTCGCGTATTGTGCCCTTAACCGAAACAGCTTATGAATTGTGCAAACGTCAGATTGGCAGACAATCCTCTGACGCGTTCCTGCTGACAGGCAGTGAGGAAAAATATATAGAGCCGCGTGTTTTGCAATATCACATCAAAAAATACAGCCGTGAGTGCGGACTGGAGGATGTGCATTTTCATGTGCTGCGTCACACGTTCGCGACAAGATGTGTGGAGGTCGGCTTTGAAATCAAAACGCTGAGCGAGGTGCTGGGACATTCGACGCCGAGTATCACCTTGGAGCGTTACGTCCATTCCTCTTTGGAATTCAAAAGACAAAATATGACAAAACTGGAAACTATCGGCTTCTAATACATACAATGTACGCCGTCAAAATTCCAGTCATTATTCCCGAAAGCTCCTGCTGCAAGCCGTAAATATCTGCCTTTCGCAGAGTTATATACTCTGCGAAAAATAGGTTATCCTGCCGAGATAAATTGGATATTTATACACGGTTTATCCATGTTGCAGCAGATGTTTTGAATCAATAAAACGTCCCGACGCGTACAAGGTTGTACGTCAATCGGGACGTTTTTTATAATGCTATTGAGTTAGTTGTTTGCGCCGTTTCCTCCTTTCCGCTCGGTTTTTCGAATCCACTCGTAGAGGGCACCCTCCGACAGGAGGATATGGTAGCGCACGCGGTCGGCGGTGTAGAGCTGCTTTCGCAGGCGCGCGCCTTCCTTGCCGTATGTAATCTCCGTCACCTCCCGAATGAGTGTCTGCAATTTGTCCATGGCGTTCCTTCTATCGTTTTATTTTGATGTAACAGCCGATGGTTCTATTATACCCACAGCAGGTGCCATGGCGGCGCCCATATTGTTGGGATCGGCGACGCCATAGTCATGGATGGCTCCGGCGGTGGCGGCGATGATGGCAACGCCGTGCGGCGCGGTACCGACTACGCAGCTTCCGGCTCCGGTGACTGTCCACTGCGCGGTAGGCGTTCGGACGCAGCCGTATTCGAGCGGAAAACGGTACTGCCTCTCCGCCGCGCAGAAATGCGAGGATGTGGCACAGACCACGTTGCGCGCGGCACCGCCCTCAACAAACACCGCCGCCGTGAGCAACGCCTGTCCCATGGTGGCACAGGCGCTGTATTGCCCGAGAAACGGCAATCCGAAATCGCGCAATCCAAAGCCCGAGCCGACGCACTGGTTCAGCAGGTCGCCGGCAAGAGCGACATCAATTTCATCCGCGCTGATACCGCTGTGCGCGATGGCACGGCTGATAACATCCGCCTGCAGGCTGCTTTCCGCGGCTTCATAGGTTTCCTGACCGTTATAGGAATCATATATAATTCTGTCAAAGAAATTTCCGAGTGGCCCCTCGCTTTCCTTTTTACCTGCCGCTGCGGCGTAACCGCGAATCACAGGCGGTTTTTCAAACAATATCGTCTTTCCGATTTTCTTCATACTATCACCTCAATCGTATTGTGTGAAAAAAGATGAAAAAAATACAGCGGCGAAGCTTATAGGCTTCTGCCGCTGAAAAATAGTTTTTTAATGGCGCAGCGCCTTGAGTCGGCGCTTGCGCAGATACATTTTTTTATCCGCGCGGTCAAAAATATCGCGGAAATCGGTGTCGGCGTTGGGACGATATTCCGACATACCGGAGGAAACCACCACTCGTCCGCCGCGCAGGTTGTCTTCCGCCTGCTTATCAAAAGAAGCCAGCATCAACGCGCGATCCGCGTAATCCTCGCCTTCGAGAATCGCGACGAATTCATCGCCGCCAATACGGTAAACGGAGCTGTGCGCGAAAAACTCGGTGATCAGCATGGATGCGGTGTAAATCCAGATGTCGCCGGTGTCGTGTCCGAGGGTATCGTTGATATCCTTGAGGTCGTTGACGTCAAATACCGCGACGGCAAACGCCATTGTCTCGCCGGCTTTGATACGGCGGTTGAAGCGCTCCCCGTCCTCGAGATACGCCTGCTTGCTTTTGACGCCGGTAAGCGGATCGGTGTAGATTTTCCGCATGGCTGTGCCGAGCTCACGCGTATGCTCCTTCTCGCGCTGCAGCATCTGCTCAAGCTCTTGGCGGTACTCCTCCTTTTCGTCGCTGACGATAAAGGAGTGGAGCAGGCAAAGACCAATCAGGCAGCCGATGGCATACATTGGCTGCATCTCGAAAAACACTTGCAGCACCAGCATCACCATCATCGAAACACCGAATAAACAGATGGTCAGGTGGCGCCGTCTGACCGCGCCGTAGGAATGGGTGGTGACGACCAGCGTATAGACGGTGGTGAGAAAAAACAGAGCGATTTGCAGCAAATAGATCAGGTAACGCGCGTTGTCAACATGGTAGCCTCCGCTTTGGTCAATCCAGAACACAACGGGAACAAAAAAGTTGATGACAAGCGCGACAAAAGCCAACACACCCAGCACAATCACCATGATAAACAATATCTTGGAAAAAATGCCGGTATCGTCAAGATAGATGATGACATAGCGTGTCCAGAAGATGACGGAAAGCATCATGGTGGCAAAAAACAGCACTGTGTCCGCGTAAATCAGACTAACCCAGCGCAGGCTTGTAAAAACGCCCCAGAGCGCGTCCACTAAAAAAAACGAAAGCGTGCTCAACAGGAACCGGCGGTACTCCTTTTGCGCGGGAACGCCGGAACGGTTATTCTTCTGAAAAATCGCGTCGCGCTGAATGATAAGGTGAACAATCAGAGCAAGGAAAGAAATAACGGAGTAGGTCAAGGAAATCACCTCATGGATGCAGCGCCGATACCGTAGTCAACCGACAGTACGGCGACTACAAACGCCCTTGTGCTGCCGACAGGATTGGAAGAAACTAACTTCAGCAGCGCTTTGATGGAAGTGCCGTCGCTCATTTCATCGCTGAAAAAGAGCTTGCTGCCGATTTCGGTGGTATCACGCATAGACTTGAGAAAGTTGGAACCAAACTTGCTCTTGCTTACAGAGTAGTCCAAGCTCTCGCCGATAGGGATAGCACCAAAGGTTTTTTCGATAAATTTGCGGAAGGTGCGGTTACAGCGCACCAACTGAAAGCTATTTTCATCCGTCTCAAAAATCGCCATGGGCACGGTATTGAAATACTTTCGTCCGCCGTGGGTTTCCTCGCCGGATACACTTGCTAAATCATAGAGGTTAATTCTGCCGATGTCGGCATAATACGCGGAAACCAAGGGGTTTTCAAAGCCAATCTGAATTCCCCGACGGTAACGGTCAAAAATGGCTGCCTCTGGAATCGGCTTGCAGAAGAAGTAGCCCTGCAGCTTGGTGCAGCCCACCTCGCGCAGAAAATCCGCCTGTTCGCGGGTTTCCACACCCTCGCAGACCGTGTCGATGCCAAGCGCGATTGCTAACTTAATCAGCTCGGTCAGAATGATGCGGCTCTTTTCGCCGTTGTAAAACTCCTTCATGAAGCGCATATCAAATTTAATGAGATCAAAACGGATGCTCTGCAGCAAATCGAGCGAGGAATAGCCGCTGCCGAAATCATCCATCCACACATGGAAGCCCAGCTCGCGGAAGCGGTCGATTTGCGCCTTCATATATTCATAATCCCTGCCGACGGAGCTTTCCGTCAACTCAATTTTGAGACAATTCCTGCCCAGTCCGGAGGCGTCCACACGGCGGCACACCTCCTCGACAATGTCACAGGTATCAAAATCCACACGGGATAAATTGACCGAGCCGGCGACCATATACAGTCCGGCGTCGCGCTGTCTGGTGATTTTTTCGAGCACCTGCTCGACGATGTACAAATCGAGCTTATAAATCAGCCGCGCTTCCTCTAAAATCGGAATAAATTCCGAAGGACTGATGACGCCGCGTACGGGATCCACCCAGCGAGCGAGCGCTTCCTCGTCGCACACCCTGCCGTTGGCGGCGCGGATGATGGGCTGGTAATATACCTGAATCCACCGCTCCTCGATGGCGCGGTCGAGATTGTCAATAAAGTACTGCGTCAGATCCGCCTGCTCGAGCATGGAATCATTGAAATAGCAATAGCGCGAGAGAAAGGTGTGGCGCATGGTGTCACAGGCGTACTTGGCGCGATCGCAGCAGGCGCTGGATGACAACGCGCTGCCGGTGTCGATAAAAATACCGACGCGGACGGGGATATTCTTTTTCTTGTTGAAGCTGGAAAATTCGCTGAAAATCTGCCGGAGCTTGTCCTCCACGCCCTTCGCCTCGGTAAAGACGCAGAAGTGATCTGAGCCGAAGCGGCTGCAGTTTTCGTTGCTGAAATGCTTTTTGAGGATGTTGCCAAAGCCGCGCAGCAGCTGATCGCCCTCTGAGAAGCCAAACTTGCGGTTGAAAAACTTCATGCCGCAAAGATCCATATAAAGCAGCGCCACAGGCGTTTCCTTGCTCGCGTGGTTTGTCCGCCAGTCGTCCGCCAACTCAAAGAAATAAGACATACAGGGCAGACCGGTGAGAAAATCATAGTAGCTTGCCTTGATGAAGCTTTCCTGCTGCAGCGCCTTACAAAAAGCAGCGTTGACAGCGGACTGTTGGTTGTCGGCTTCATCGGTATAGCTGCCCTCGTCCGTGTACCAGACATAGGCAAGGCGTGTACCGTCCTCGGCAAATACGTGCTCGCCGAAGGAATGAATAATCTTATAATTTTTGTGATTGGCAGTCAGCGTACGGTAAACAACCTCGTAGCTGCCGCCCTCTGTCGCGAAGCGAAACGCCTCGTTGGCAATACGTGACACATCATCGGGATGCGTCATCTTGTACATATTATGATCCATGTCATAATACGCCTGACGCTTATCCTCATAGTCAAAAAGCTTGCAGAAGCCATCCGAGAGCACGACAGTCACCACACGTTTTTCCACAAACTGGTAAACGGCAAGCGGCACGCGCAAACGCTCCAGCACCGCTTTGACGGCTGGATCAAAATGATATCTGTCCATCCCAAAAAACTCCTTTTTTTACTGAAAAATAGTTTTTCTATCTATAATCATATCTATTTATGAAATAATTGTCAAGCATTCTTTCCAAAAATGAAGCATCGCCGCGGAAGCTTTTTTCCGCGGCGATAACAGGCTGATATTTGTTGATATTTTTATGCTTTTTCTGCCGCTGCCGCGAGCGCGTCAGCGATGGAGAGAATCAAATCGGACAGCTCCAACCGCTGCTTCCATTGTGTGTCCATCGCGTCGCAGCCGAACCAAGCGCCGAGAATATTGCCGGTAATCGCGCCGGTGGAGTCGCTGTCGCCCTTGTGGTTAACGGCGGCAATCAGCGCGGCGGAAAAATCATCCTCATGGCGCAGGCAACAATAGACGGCGATGGCAAGCGCCTCGTCACCAACCCATCCCTCGCCGAGCGCGTGGATGTTCTCCAAATCGGGGCGGCTGTTCTCTGACAAATCTATGGCGCGTTGCAGCAGCGCTGTGAGCTCCGCGACGCCGGGCTGACCGGGGTAAATCTCGGCAAGCGTATCGCAGGAGTCAAGAACAATTTCACGCAGCGTCAGCTTCCGCTCCGGAAATACAATGCGATTTACGATATGCGCGAGTACGGCGGCAGGCATATAACCCAAGGGATGCTGATGCGTCATATACGCGCAGGCGCCACCCAGCGCGTCAAGCTCGCTGATATCGCCGCGCAGCATACCGGCAGGCGCGACACGCATCACACCGCCGCAGCCCTTGCTGTTGTTGGAACACTTGCCAAAGCGGCGCGTGCTGCGCAGCGCGGACAGGCAGGTGATGCCGGGAGCACGCGGCACAAACAGCTCGGGAACATCCCACAGAGGGGTAACGCCGGCTTTTTTGCCGCGTTTGGCAAAGGGAATCTCCTGCGTATCCAGCCATTCAAAATACGCCTTCAACACCTCGTCCTCCATATTCGTCTGATGGTTGAGGGCGTTGAGAATACCGCAGGCAGTGAAAAGTGTCATCTGGGTGTCGTCGGAAATCACCGCCAATCCGCGGCGATCGAGCGCGTACTGACGGATGCCGCCGCTGTAGCGCTTGAATATCTCGCTCTCGTTTTGGAACTCTACCGCATAGCCCAGCGCGTCGCCCGCGGCGCCGCCAATCAGAGAGCCTCTGATTTTATCCTGTACTGTGTTCATTCCGCATCCTCCTCTAAAACAGCAATTGCCTGTTGATATTTTTCTACGCGGCGCAAATCCTTTTCTGTCACGGCGTCAAGCCGTGTCAGGTCGCTGTTGTGCCGCAAATCCGCTAACTTGACCGCGCGTGCCAAGGGATTTTTTCGCAGCGCGCGGACGTAGTCGAGATACGGCACGCTGTCGTCATGTGTCATCATCGCGATGGCGTCTACCACTTCTTCGGGAAATCCCCTGCGTCGCAGCTCATCCAAGGTCATATCCGTATCCTCCACCGCGTCGTGCAGCAGCGCCACGCAGACGGCGTACTCGCTTGTCATCTGCTCGGCAAGGTGAAAGGGATGATAGACGTAGGGTATACCGCTTTTGTCAAGCTGGTACTGATGCAGCGTGAAGGACAGCTGCAGTGCCTTTTTGGTTAAAGCCGTGTAAATCATCGTTCTGCCTCCTGTTTTGTTGATGCTATCAGTATATCACCGCAAGGCGGCGCAACGGTCGCTTGTCCGGCGACATTTTCAGAGCAGTTCGGCAAGTCGGGCACGCAAGCCTGCCGCGTTCAGAAGCGGATAGCGTCTCAGCGTATCAACTTCGTAGCCGAACAGGCAATTGTTCTCCGCGTCATAGCCGCAGCAAGACGACAACACGCCAACGCGCTCAAAGCGCTCCGGCTGTATCAGCCAAGCCACTTCCCTGCTGCCGAGCTTGCCGCTGAGGATGCCGACGCTTTTGTCAGCGGTGGCGCGGTACTGCAGTTTGCCCGCTGCCGAAATCTCCGTATCCAACGTGATGACAGCATCGGCACGGAGGGTGTCGCCGTCAAACGAGGCTTTCATCAGATTGCCGTCGCTGTCAACCAAGCACAGACTGCCGTTGATGACAAGGATATCCGTCAGCTCACGCGCATAGCTTCCCTCGTGAATCAGCGCGCCGCTTTGACAGTCGTAGGCGCGGACCGTGCCGTCTGTCATCAGCAAATACAGCGTCGCTTCGTCATCCGACCACGCGCTCGCCTTCGACGCTGTTTTCAGATTTTTCTCGGCAAGCGTCACACGGGCTTCGGTGGCGGTATTGACTAAGCAGGAAGCTTTGGCGGTCACCGTGAGGATTCTGTCGCCGCTCGGAGAAAGCAGGAAATCGTCCGCATCCGTGAACGTGGCGACGGGCTTGCAGGAGCTGTCAACCATCACCAACGTACCGTCGTTCTTTTTGAGGAAAAGCTTCTCGCCGGTGGCGCTGACTGGCAGGGCAAGGATGGCGCTGACGGTCTTGTAATCATCGGTGAAGGAAGCAAGCTGCTCGGCGGTATCCGCGTCATAAATGCTTATAACGCCGCTCACGTTAACCGCCAGCCGGTTGTTGCCGAAGAAGGCGTAGGAAATCAGAGCCGATTCGCTGACCGGCATCACCTCTTTGGGCTGACTGTCCGCGGCGCCGACGAGCAAGGCGGCATGATCGCCATGTGTGGTCAGGGCAAAATTTTTTCCGTCGGGGCTGAAGGTGATGTCGGAAAGTCCGTTTTCATCGGCATAAACCGCAGTGCTTTCGGGATTTTCCACCGTGCGGTAAAGCGCCACCGTGCTGCCTTCCTTCTTCACGCCGGCATAAACGCCGCCGTCAAAGGACGCCTGCGCGTACTCCTCTCCAAATGTGTGTGTACGGAACAGGTGAAGTCCGTTTTTCAGAGATTGACCGTCGTAGTTGGTGAGGTTGACACAAATTTCATTTTTCTGACTATTGATTAAGTACACCTTACCGTTGGGCGCGTAGGAAAGCGCGGTACAGTTGCCGGAAAAAGTGAGATTGCCGTATACCTTGCCGGTGTCGGCGTCGTTGACAAAGAGGTAACTGCCGACGGCAGCAACGACCATATCAAAATCGCAGCCGGTATTCTCCTTGGCAAGATGGCAGATAAAGCAGTCACCGCCGGCGATTTTCTCTCCCTCGCTGTACCAGAGCCGCTCACCGTCGGCGAGGTCGTAGGCGGCGAGGAAGGGCAAAACAAACACCGTGTCGGACATATATTTTCCGGTGACATACAGCGTACCGTCCGCGATTGTAAAGCTTCTTGACAAAAGCGGATAGGGTAATTTTTCGGAAACAAACTGTTTTTCCGGTGTTTTTCCGTCACACCTGTAAACAACAAAGCGCTCTGTGCTGAACGCGACCAGATAGCCGTCGGTGTACCACAATTGATCCGTCGGTTTTCCCAAGTCCTTTTCGAGCGTCTCCTTGGGGCAGGAGGCAAGCTCGGAACCGTCCTGTGTCGAAAGCACGCGCAGCGTATCCTGAGAAATCACCGTCACCGCATCCCCGGTTGCGCGGCAGTTGTAAAAACGGAGAGAGTTTTCATCGTCCCGATACTCCCAAAGGACAGATCCGTCCACGGGAGAAGCACGAAACAGACAGTCCTTCTGCTCATCAATCAGATAGAGCGCGTCTTCGGAAAGCGGCTTACCGGGCACAACACCGGTGAAATCTGTATTCAGCATCAGGCTTCCGTCGGTTGTATAACTGACGCTGTTGAGGTTGAGATGTTTCATCGACATGGTTTCATAGGCATTGTTGGTATATACCGAGCAATCTGCCCCGTTGTAACCTTCAAAGTCCTTCACAACCTCCGCGGTTTCCGTATCCCACAGGTGCACACCGTCACTGTCACGCGTCAGAAGCCGCGTGCCGTTTTCCATCAGATAACACTCCTGCACCTTACTGCGGTGGCTGATTTTTTTGACGGCTGTAAACTGCGTGCCGGTATACGCGCCGGTCAGGCTGACGGCTTGATTAAGCGCGCTGCTGAGCACGGGAGAGCCCTCGGGCATCGCCTGCAGCAATGCCTGACGCGCGCCGTAGACATCGCCGCTTTCGGTCAAATCAGTGGCTTCGCGCAGGAGATTCTTACGCGCGTCCTCCTCAATGGTCGCCTTCTGGGAGGAAATAATCAACAACGAAGTGATACTGATGGCGGCAATGAAGGTCATCACCGCCGCCGCGCCGATGGCGATACGTGTTTTCCGCCGTGCCTGACGGCGCTGCTCACGGCGATAGAGGTCGTCATAGCCGCAGCCGAGCAAGGCGGCGGCAAGGCGCAGATATTCACCGCGCAGCTTCTTCTTTGCCAGAGACAGTGTCGGCGCGCAGGCGTTTGCCGCTAACGGCTCCACCTCCTGACGCGTTTCTGCCCCGTTGACGACAACGGTTTTGTAGCGCAGGGAATCGGGAAACGAAATGACGCCGTCAAAGCCTGCAAGCATGGTAATGATATTCTCGTTGGTGCCGCCGTGGAGCTGCTTGAAATACTCGATTTCCTGCATACACCACTTGGACTTTTCCGTTTCCGGCGAGCAGACCACGATGAGGAACCGCGACTGCTGCAGCGCGGTTTCGATGGAATTGCTGAGGTTGCTGCTGGTAGGCAGCTCGGTTTCGTCGCGGAAAATACGCAGCCTTCTGCCTTCGGCAACGCCCTTGGGCGGTACATACGCCTCGAGCAACCGCTGCAGATAGGCGGCAAGCGGCTTATCGGGCGTGGTATGACGGTAAGATATAAACGCGTCGTAGCGGTATTCGGTACTCATCTGATAACTCCTCCGAAAAGCTTTCCTTCCATTCTCCTGCAACAGAAGGATATTCTATGTCATTATACCATAAAGCACGACAAAAATCCACAGTTTTTTTAATAACCCCTTGTCAATTTCCGTAGGATTCGTTATAATATGAAGATGATAGGAGGAGTCAATACCATGGGCACAGAACAAGAAGCAACCATCGCCAAAGTCAGCACAACCGGCGGTCTTGTAGAAATCTGTACGATTGTGGCGTTTATCTTCGCGGCAGGCTGCGTGATATGGCTGATTCGGCAGCAAAAAACGCGTGAAAAGCGGAAGGAAACCTTCCAGCCGCTGCAAAAGATGACCATTGCCGCTTTTATTGTCATCTTCGTGCTGCATATCCCCTACTACTTCGTCAGCCGTCCTGCCGTCTACGGAGAAGGCGCGTTTGCCTTTCTGCGGCCGATACTGATGTCGCTGATCAATTCGCTGCGCGTGTTCCTGCTGGACATCAACTACGACGATATCGCTAAAACCTTCGCGGAAAACTACAAGCTCTATCTCTGCTTTGTGGCGGTGATGTACCTGATTGCCCCCATTCTCACCGCGACCAACGTGCTGATGCTGTTCCGCCACTTCTTCGGCGAAATCCGTCTGCGGTACTCGCCCTTCGCCAAGAATATCTACCTCTTCTCCGAGCTGAACCCGAAGTCTGTCGCGATGGCAAAAAGCATCGCGAAGCGTTACGGCAAAAAAGCGCGTATCGTCTTTACCGACGTGCTCAAGGACGGCAACGAGCTGAAATATGACGCGGTCAACGACAAGGAGCTGAACCGCGCGATTTTTCTGAAAAAAGACATCACCGCCTTTGACTTCCGGAAGAAAAAATGCCGTATTGAATACTTCATTATCGGCAGCAACGAAAGCGAAAACATCGAGCAGTTTATCCAGCTCAACGAAGCGTGCAAAACGCATCGTAACCGCTCGGTATACCTCTACGCGTCGAGCGCGAACGCGCGGTATGTGGCAGACTCGCTGGACAAGGGCAGCAACACCCTGCCGCAGAAGCTTACCGATCTGATTAAAAAGAATCCCGAGAGCTTCGCCAAGGGTGAAATCCCCATGAACGAAAGCCATTACAGCAATGAAAACTACTACATCCGCCGCATTGACCACGTCAACCAATTCGCGATTGACACCCTGACCGGTGAGCGGCTGCTTGACGCGCTGATTCCGATTGCGCGGAAGGACAACGGCTTTTCGCTGACCATTCTCGGTCTGGGCAGCTACGGAAGGGCGTTTCTGAAAAACGCGCTGTGGATTTTCCAGCTTTACGGCTTCGGGCTGACCATCAATTTAGTGGATATCCAAAGTAATGATAACCTGCTGCGGAAGCTGCGCAAGGAGATGCCCGAGATTTTCGCGGAGAAATACCGCCGGAAAGCCGCGGGTGATATCGCTGAATTTGCCTGCGAGGAGCCGTTTGAGAACCACTACCGCATCCGGATCTTCGGCGGCGTGGACTGCGCCACCTGCGATATTGACCGGCTGTTCAGCCGCTCGGAATTTGGCGACACCCAGCTGGCAATGGTGACGCTGGGCAACGACAACAAAAATATCGAAACCGCCGTCAACCTGCGTTCCTGCTTTGACCGGCTCAACGGCAAAACCAATAAGGTGATAAAAAATGAAATATTCTACGAAGAGTATAACGAAAAACACGACCGAGAAGTCATCGTGCGCAACAAAACCAATGAAGAGCCGCTGATTTACGCGATTGTCTACGAGGACAAAAAAGCAAAGGGACTGGATTTCAACAGCGAAACGCTGGGCATTGTCAATCACAAGCACGTTCCCTATCACATCCGTATCGCCGGAAGCCTGTCCGAGCAGTTTGACTACGAAACCATCGTCAGACAGCGCAAGCGTGAGCAAAACGCGTTGGCGTACCATATTGAATGGATAAGAATTTCGAGTACCATGGAAAAATACTACAACATGGACGCGTCCTCCTTATCCGCAAAAGAGAAAAAGGCGCTGCAACGCTTTCGGGAAAAGATGCAGCAGCACTTTCACCATCAGGAACCGGTCTGGGATCACTTATACTCGTTCTACAAAATCGACACAGACGACAAAGGCGCCATCCTCAGAATGGACAAAAAGAGCGATCAGCAAATCCAACATGAAACACTCGGCATGGTTAAGCAATACGAGGATTATGAATACTTCCGCGATTCGTCGATTTCCAAACAGATTCATAAGGACGTTATCGAAGGCATATACCTGACAGAAGGCAGCGATTACTTCATGGCGTTTGACGAAGCGAAGGAGCACGAAAAACAGCTGCCTGTCTGCTGCTGCAAACGGTGTGAAGCCAAGCGGATATCGGAGCATATGCGCTGGAACGCCTATATGCGCGTCAACGGCTTCTGCTACTCTCCGAACCGCGCAGACAGAGCCTTTTTGCACAATGATCTGAAACCATGGGATCAACTGAACATCCTTGAACAACTCAAGGACTGACCGAAAGGAGCACCATCATGTATCAACCAAATCCCAAGGACCTCAGCGGCATCTCTCTGCCGGAGGAATTACAAAGCCTGACGGAAATCATCGCCGAAAATGTTCACGACGTCTGGGCAGCGTCCCGCATCAGTGAGGGCTGGACATATGGCAAAAAGCGCGACGATGAACTGAAGGAAACGCCTTGTTTGGTAGCGTACGCGGATTTGCCGGAATCAGAAAAGGAGTATGACCGCCGCACCGCGATGGATACGCTCAAGCTGATTATCGCTTTAGGCTACCGCATCACCAAGGAGTGATGGCGACATCTATACAAAAATAATACAGCCCTGACGCGCGGTCAGGGCTGTTGTTTTCAGAATTTCATATCATACCAGAGCAGGAAGGCGTAGATGGCGTAGAGACGGTTCCAGAGGAACTCCTCGCCGCCGAGATAGCGCGTCCACATATCGCGCATGACGTCCTGACGGAAGAACTTCCGCGAGGTGGCGCCGAAGAGCTTGTCCTCCACAGGACGATTGTAGCGGCTGTCCTTGAGCCACATACGAATCGGCACGGGAAAGCCGACCTTTTTGCGGAACGCCGCCTCGTGCGGCAATCTGCTGCTTGCCGCCATGCGGAACACATACTTGTTTTGCTCGTCGCGGAACTGATAATCCGCCGGAATTTTCCGCGCGACGTTGAACAGGCGCAGGTCGCTGAACGGCGTATGCAGCTCGACGCCGCAGGCGGTGCTGGTACGGTCGGTATTGAGGTAGATATCGCCCTCCAGCCAGAGAGAGATGTCAATGGTCAGCTTCTGCGCAAGAGGATGCTGTCCCTGCACCTCCGCCCAGAGCGGCGCGACAGGATCGACCGCGCGGACGTTTTCGTCATAGTCAAGCATAAAGGTTTTGATAAAGTCCTCGTTCATGATGTGCGAACAGGTGAGATATGTCCACTCCTTGGGAATCTCGCGTCTGTGGGCGTTGTAACCGCCGAAAAATTCGTCGATACCCTCTCCGGAGTAGACGACCTCGGCGTGCTCTCTCACAGCCGCGCAGCCAAGCGAAAAAGCCACCGCGGACGCGTCGCCGAGCGGCTGTCCCATTTTATCCATCACGGTGGGAATCCGTTCGACAAACTCCTGCGGCGAAATCATTTTGACGCGGAAGCCCTTGCCGAGCGTTTCGGCGGTCTGACGCGCGAGAGCGGATTCATCAAAGCCGCTTTCCACGTAGCCGACGGTGTTGGCGCAGACCGCGTCGCCTGCCGCCAACAGGTAGGACGAATCGACGCCGCCGGAGAGGAAGGACTCCTTGTAGGGCAGCTGTTCGTCGGCACGCTCCTCACCGAGAATTTCTTCGACCACCGCACGGATTTCCTCCGCGTATTCCTCGGGGGTTTTGCTTTCGTCCGGCTCAAACACCGGACGCCAGTAGCGGTGCAGAGAAACGGCTTTTCCGTCCCACTCCAAATAGTGACCGGGGCGCAGCTTATACACGCCCTCGTAGAAGGTCTCCTCGCCGATGGGATAGCCGTAAAACAAATACTGCTGCAGCATCCGCTTATTGAGACGCCGTTCATAGCGCGGATTGGCGGCGATAACGTTGATATCGCCGTCACACAGGAGCTCGCCGTCCGCAACGGCGTAAAACAACTGCTTTTGTCCCACCTGGTCGCGGAAGGCAAACAGCTTTTGCCGCTCTTCATCACAGAGCACGATGGCGAAGCAGCCGTAGAGATAGTCGGTCAGACTGACGCCCCACTTCTCATACGCCTTCACTAAAATTGCCTGCTCGCGTTCTTCGCGGCTGAGCGGCAACGCAATGCCAAGCTCGTCGCAGAGCTTTTTGTAGTTGCGGATATATCCGCTGAAATATTGTATCGTAACCATAATATACCTCCTGAAAAGCTGTTAGAAATTATACCATGTTGTCGGTGATTCGTCAATTGTTTTCGAGCTGTCGGTGATGGCGGCGGCTGTGGATGACGCACACCGCGAACATCAGGTAGATATACGCGACCGTGATACCGATGCTGACGTCGTTGAGCTTGTAACAAACGGCGATAGACACGGCAAACGCCAGTGAGATGCCGCCGATTGTCAGCCAGAAGCGGATGTGCGGTTTTTTGCATCCGTAGGCGTAGATTTCGAGCGAAAACAAAAACGCGTAGAACACTAAAAATGATGCGACCAGAAAAACATTCTTCGCCACCGCGTCAATTGCCGGCGCGCGCATGAATTCCAACGCGACGGAAATGTTATTGAGCGCTGTAATCAGAAAAATATGCAGCAACATATAAGCACCGCCGCCGCACTCGCGCTCGCGGTCGATGATGTGGTCGTAAAAATAGCCGTAAATCAGAAAAAGACCGGCGACAATCAGAAACGCCATCAGCGAAAAATACACGCTGCGGAAGGTGACGCCGCCTTCAAAATAACCGGCGATACTGATAATCATCTCGCCGAAGGTAAACACCACAAATAGCATGACGCGCTCCGTGAGATGGGCAAAATCCACGCTCATCAGAAAATTGACGTCACGCCGCGCGATTGCCGCGACGAGTCCGAACACCATCGCGAGCGGCGCCAGCGGCAACCCTGTCAGGGCATAAACTGGCAGCGAGGCAAACACGACGCCTGCCTCAATGAGCAATACCGTGAAGGTGTAGCGGATGTGGGTAGTCTGCCACGGCGTCAAGGTATTTTTCTTTTTCAGAACAATAAAATACTGCACGGCAAGATTGAGCATAATCAATCCCCACGCGATGTTGTACTTGAAGTAGTATTCCTGCCACCCGACACGCGTCCCGTCCGCCATATAATAGAGCAGATACATATTGATGAAAATGCCGATATACTCGGCAACGCTCCTGGTGCCGTAGCGGTTGATAAAAATCGTCGTCAGGTACCAGATATGCAGGGCAATCAGGGTTGTCAGCAGATAGGTCAGGTAGGTCTGCGTCGGAATAAAGCCGCTTTCGATGTGATTAATCAGCGAATTATTCCTGCCGATGATGTAAACGAATATCAGGTCATATATCAGCTCGATGTACTCGACCTTCTTTTCCTCCTTGTGAAACAGCTCCGCTATCATAGCACCACTCCAAACATTCAGATTTTGCGCTGACGCGCGGCAAGGATTTATCAGCGGTTCCCGATTTATTTTATCACGAAAACCATCGCTTGACAACCACGCGGCGGCAATTTATAATAGGTTTTATGGAAAAGAAATATGCCGGAATCGCCGCGCCGCTGCTGCGGTGGTTCGCTCAGAACAAAAGAGACCTGCCGTGGCGGCAGGACAAGGAACCGTATCACGTCTGGATTTCCGAAATCATGCTGCAGCAGACGCGGATTGAAGCGGTGATGAAATACTACGCGCGATTTATGGAGGCGCTCCCCGATGTGCAAAGCCTCAGCGCTGTCGCGGACGATACGCTGCTCAAGCTCTGGGAGGGCTTGGGCTACTACAGCCGTGCCCGCAACCTCAAAAAAGCCGCGCAAGCCATCATGACCGACTACGGCGGCGTGTTTCCCGACAACTATGAGGCGCTGCGCAGGCTTGCGGGTATCGGTGATTACACCGCCGGCGCGATTGCTTCCATCTGCTTCGGCGAGCGTGTGCCGGCGGTAGACGGCAACGTCCTGCGTGTACTGTCGCGTCTGACCGGCAGCCGTGATAACGTGCTCCTGCCCGAAACCAAGAAGGCGGTCACCGCCGATCTGCGCGCCGTGATGCCCGAACAGGCAGGGGATTTCAACGAAGCCCTGATGGAGCTGGGTGAAACCGTTTGTCTGCCGAACGGCTTTCCGCTGTGCGGCGAATGTCCGCTGCGGGAGCAATGCACGGCTTACCGCCAAAACCTGACCGCCGAGCTGCCGGTACGTATCAAAAAACAAAAGCGGCGGAGAGAGGACAAAACCGTCCTGCTGCTGATTGCGGATGACGGCGATATCGCGCTGGAAAAGCGTCCCGACAGCGGTCTGCTCTCGGGGATGTACCAGCTGCCGAACATCGAAGGCTTTTTAGAAGAGGCTGCCCTGCGCGAAACGCTGACAAGCCGCGATTTGCGACCCTCGGAAATCGTCTTTCTGCGCGAGACGAAGCACGTATTTACACATATCGACTGGTTCATGCGCGGCTGGCGCGTCCGTGTACACCACAAGCCGGAGGGATTTCTCTGGGTATCGCCACGGGAGCTGCAGGAAAACTACGCGCTGCCCACCGCCTTCCGCAAGCTGTTAAAGGAGTCATAAATGGAACTGAAAATACTTCCCTTTCCCCTGACTGTCTGCAGGGTCGCCGACGTCAGCGGCGTTGATTTGTCCAACGATTTTTACTTTATCGGCAAAACCGACGAGGAGCTTTCGCTCGTCTGCAAAACCGCGCTCACCCCCGACAACACCGTCGCGCGTGACGACTGCTGGCGCGGCTTCCGGATTCAGGGAGTGCTCGACTTCTCCCTCATCGGGATTCTCGCGAAGCTGAGCGCCGTCCTTGCGGAAAATCACATCGGCATCTTCGCGGTATCCACCTTCAACACCGACTACATCCTTGTCAAAGAGGAAAACTTCGACAAGGCTCTGTCTGTTCTGCAATCAAACGGATATACCATCTGCTGAAAACAGCCGCTGTGCAGCTAACTGCACGGCGGCTGTTTTTTCAAAATATTATCGGAATGTTGCCGTTCACGGCAAGACGGACGAAGCCGACCGCCACTAAATGTGCCGGATAGTAGATGTAGAAAAACCACTTGGAGCCGGGCAGCTTTCTGCCGCGCTCACCATTGTACTGTGCAAGAAGGGGAATCGTCAGGAAGGTGAACAGCTGCAAAACGCCGTACAGCTTATCCAGAAAAATGAAGAACACCACCGCGTACATCAGCGTCCAGACAACGATGTCAACCGCCTGCTTTTTGAAGCTGCCGCGATGCTGATACAGGAAGAACGGACACATCACCGCGATACACGACCAATCCGACGGAAAGGTAATCAAGCAGACGGCAATGATGGCGAGTATCTTTGCCCATGTGGGAATCCGCTCGTCACGGTTGACGGCAATCAGCACCACTGCCCATGCCAGCGACCACATCACTCCGGTCTGGTTGAAAAAGCTGCCCGTTGAGAACGGAAGGAAGGGAATCCCGAACGCGAAGTTGTAAGCGAAATGGGAAACGATGGCAAACAGAAACAGCCTGCCGGCGTATTTCCAAATGTCGCGCGTATAATGACAGCCCTCCGCGATAAAAAACCACATGATCGGCGCTGTCAGTCTGCCGATGATATGCAGCGCGAAAACATACCATACCGCCTGCGTTCCCGGGAAAAATGCCCACGTCAGGTGGTCGATTGTCATGGCAATAATGGCTATCAGCTTAATCTGATTGGCATTGAGATGTTTTTTAATCGTCATCGCGTTATCCTTTATCCTTTACAAATTACGGTTATCCTTCCGATAAAGCAGTAAGTATGCGCCGAAGAATGTCAATAGAGTGAATACCGCGACGATTCCCTCCAGCGCCCACGGAGAGAGGTTGATGACACCAAAGATGTTCAAAGCCGCGATAAAGTCCATTCCGGTATGAAGGACGATTGCCAGAGGATACAACCAAAAGCGCTTTTTGTCCCGACAGGCGTAAAAAACCAGGATGGACGCCCCTATATGGAACAAAACCGCAAATATCCGCTCAACGCAGGCGATACTTAAATCCGCGAATGAGAATCCTGTGAGCAAGCTCACAACGGATTCGATACTGCTGAGCTGCTCCGGAGCCTGTGACGCGACCTGATCTATCACAACACCAAAAGCTCCGGTATTGATCATGACCGCATATGCAAGATACTGGAGGTACGTCATTCCCAATATCAGCATCACTTCAAAGCCGCCGTGACCGATGCCGTATGAAATGGAAGTCTCTTTATTTTTGCGCTTTCTCAGAACCGTCTTAAAGACAATCAGCCGACCGGTTTCTTCAAATACTCCGGGGAAAAGCCCTGCCACAAGCGCCGACAGCACAGGGTTCGCGCTCAGAAAACGGCTGACGGCGTGATCCGGAAGTCCCATTGCGGTCGGAAAAGCCAATACATTCTGAATCGGTTTTTCCAGTATCACCGCGAACAGCAGAAACGTCGCCGCGCCAAGCAGTATCGTTGTGAAGGGCTCTTTTTTCTTGACTTTCCAGATAATCGCTGTTACCGCAGGAACCGCGATAAAAAGCACCGCGCCGGCAATCAGCCAAGCAAAGGACATTGTCCCCACATGAGCGTTCCCCATCATATCACCGCACCTCTTTTCAAAAATGACATTGTTTATAAGGAATTCTTTTATGGGCACCTCCAATAAGTCAATGTCATGCTTATGCGCCGCAGGAAATTGTTAGAGGTTCCCTTTCATGTATACTCCTGTAAATACACTGCCTGCTGTCAAAAAATGCATCCACAGTCACAGTTTATGCTTTAACTGCTTCAAAAATATCATTGACAGTAACACCAAAAAAAGCTGATAATTTCATTGCAAGTTCCAAGGTAGGGTCATATTTATCATTTTCAATAGCAATAATTGTTTGACGGGTTACCCCAAGTGTGGCGGCAAGATCTTCCTGACGCAGCCCTTTGGTTTTTCTAAGCTCCTTGATTTTATTCTTCATCTTCGTTTCCGGATTTTGTCATTTTGTTTGTAATTACTGTCTTTGCCGTAAAGAAGATTAATGAGGAAACACATACAAGCAACATAGGAACCGGAGGAATCACTCCTGTGGAAATGATTGCAACTACGCACCATACAATAAGCGATAAAACGAGGAATATCCACGCGCATCTCATAGCCCTGAAATGAATTGCCGTTTCCATTTCGTCTGCTTTCCATCGATTGTTTTTCATAATTCTATATCTCCGAGCAAAATGTAAAGTTGTTTTTACATTTCGCATTTTATCACCAAAGAAGAGAAATGTCAAGAACTTTTAACATTTATTTTTAGAGACAAACATATCAGCGTTTCCTGTGATGATGACAGCGCAAGGCTCTTTCGGTGTTTTCCTATTAATCAAAATAACAGCAGACAGCTGTTACGCCGCCTGCTGTTACATATTATACAAATTATTTGTTACTATTCCCACTCGCTCTCTGCAAAATAATCTTAACAGTATTTGTTTAAGCGTTTTAGCACGGAGTATTTCTATTATTTGTATTGTAAATAAAATACAGGCTATCAAAAATTCTGTTGCCGGTTTGTTGCCACGATACAAGATTATTATAGCAGAGGCAAGAAATAAAATCAACACTTTAAAGCGATAAATTGCAGTTAAAAATATCTACTAATCCGTATCGAAAAAGCGTCACGCTTTTAGACTTAAAAAGGCACAGTTTATGCGCTCTTTGAAAAGCATAATCTGTTAGGTAGAGTAACTATATTACTTTGCAAGTTGGAGCGTTACAAGACAATTATCTGAACTTTTCCAACCTATAGATTTGTTCCTCATCGGGACGGTCAACTCCGTTTTTATAATCATATCCTAACTTTCTATAGAAGTTAACCGCCGTGATTGACGCTGCTACCTCAATGCGTTTTGCTCTAAGGAAAAATTCGTCCCGTTCAAGTGTTTCAACGATTTTTCTGCCCATACCTTTGCCTTGATATTCAGGTAAAACAAAAATATTGAACAGACTGCTTTCTTTTTCGCTGCCCCAATAAGGACCGATTGCGCCGCAACCGATAATTGTATCATTTTCCTCAACAACATAAAAATGCGTCCAACCGGCGCGCTCTAATATATGCGATGGCTGCGCTCGTTTTTCGAGAGCATTTATCGCTTCTTCGGAATAATCCTTACTGTTTGTTATTCTTTCTGTTCGGATAATCATTGCTGAAACATTTTCAGCATCATTCTCTGTAAAACGCCTAATTCTCATGTTATACTCCCAATAATAACTATTTCAGTTCATCTATAAAACACTGCATTCGTTGCGTGATAAGCTCGTCATTTTTCATATTGAGCAGTGTATCTTTGTCCACCCAGCGATAATCAGATGTTTCGCCGTCTTGCAATTTAACGGAGTCTTTATCACAACCGGTTATGCAAAGGTATTCGACGTATGCGGAATGGCACTCATTATCAACCACTCTGCCAACCTCGGTCAATGTATTCGCACGGATTCCTGTTTCTTCAAACAACTCTCTCATGGCGCATTGCAGCGGAGATTCCCCTGCAAATGCAGAACCACCTGCCGTGGCTTCCCACATACCGCCGTAATGCTTGCGAGCATCACGCTGCATAATAAGATATTCTCCGTCTGTGTGGCGCACAATGATGTCACAAACAAGATGGTAAACACCGTCGCTGATTTTCTCTCCTCTTTTTAAGGTAACGCCCTCTATGAGATTAAAATTTTTGTCATATGCGTCCCAAATTTCCATATGGCTCATCTGTTTTTCTAACAAACATAATCCTCGGTCATATGAATTACTAACCTCTTTGAGCATAGCGTTGTAGAACGCAACTGCCGTTTTCTGATGTTCTTTTGCAATTTCGTTTCCTCTTTTTGTATAGAAACGATCATACAGTTTTTCAAGCTTGTATTTATACTCTTGAAAGAAAGAAGGCTTTTCATTATCTGTTCCATCAGACACTCTGCCATCAGGCAAAAGTGAATACAACGGCTCACCGACAGTTCCTTTGTAGAACAATGTCCTTGCAATTCCCACCGCACCTGTTGCGTCTATTTTATCAGCGTCAAACAGTATTTGGGCTTCGAGTGACTTAGGCGGATTGTTTTGTCTGTAACGGTGAGTTTGAATACAGTGCTTTACCTTATCGGCAAAGACATTGTCAAAATGATTATCAATCAAAAAACGATACGCTTTCTCGCCGCCAACCATAGCGTGGCACAGCTTTGGGTTTTCAAATTGTTCCTTCCTGCCAATATCGTGAAGTAGGCAAGCACAAATCAAAACCTCATAATCAACATTCTTTTCAATTGTCGCAATATCCATAGCGTTGTAAAGCACTCGGTAGATATGATCCTTGTCGTGTGCGCTATCACCCATACATTCAAGCATATAGTTTTCAATCAAATTGTAAGTTTCCTGTTTCATACTGAATTCCAAACCTTTGCTTTTATATATTCATTTTACCACAAATCTGATAATATAGCAATAGAAAACACCGCCAAGCAGGAATTATCCCACTTGACGGCGTTACCGGTTTAAAAACTATCTTTCATACCAATAGCGGCAGATCTCTTTTTGCTCGCCTTGGTAATTATCAATACCCTTTCATTTAATAGTGTACATACATTCTTGACGGCTCGGGATCACTGCCTTGAATCATACAAAAGAATTCCCAGCCGTATCGCTCATAAAAGCCGATGTGGTCGGTCACGAGATAAACCGGCGAAATTCCCTTTGACCGCAAATTCTCCACCGCCAAATCCAAGAGCTTTCCTGCAATCCCCTGCTTTCGGTATTCGCTTTCCGTATAGACGGCGCAAACGTTCGGAAATAAATCCTTTCTCTCGTGAAAGTCATTTTGAATAACGCCCAAACCGCCGATGATTTGATCTCCGTCAAGGCATAGGTACCAGCCATATTCGGTATTACCGCTTAGATAATCCTCCATACATTCGAGATAAGCGGTAACAGGTACATTCCATTTTTCACAAAACCACTTGGCGGCTGTATCCTTTAATTCCGGACGCTCACGAAGCGTGATGTATTGATATTTATCCATTGTAAACACCCTTTCGATTTACTGACATCATCATATCACGCATTCCGCTGTAAATCAACCTTGAAAACCATTATAAAAAAGAATGAGCCTGCACTAAGCAGACTCACAAATTTTCATTTCACGGATAATGCGCTGAATGGATTTATCGGAAAGGTAATACCGACTTGCCAATACCGAAACTGTCTCGCCGTCAAGGTATTCCCGATAAATCAAAGCGTTTCGTCGGCGCAACTCTTTTTTAACGCCTGTTTTCGCTCCCCAATCGACGCGGGAGCCGTCCTTCTTGGGAATATAAATATTTTCCCCGTCAATGTATTGCTGAATGATTTTAATAATGTTCTGCGGCAGCACATCGTCTGCCTTGATATAGCTCATTGTTGCCTCCTAAAAATTGAAATGCTTTAGGGTAAGCAATGGCTATAAAATATTCAAACGATACCGAATAGCCAATGCTTATACGGCAATAACATATCTTTTCAAAACGCAGCCCTCCTGTCTGTCGTATTATAGCGTATTCTTTGTATTTTGTCAATTTCAAGAAAAAGCCGCCAAGCAGGAGGTTATCCTACTTGGCGGCTGTCATTATAATTCCTAATTAGAATTTTATTCCGATTCCCAGAATAAATCGTCCAAGGTTTTTCCGAGTGTACGGCAAATAGCGATACATAGCTTGATTGTTGGGTTATAATCCCCTTTTTCAATCGCGTTGATTGTTTGCCGACTCACACCTACTTTTTCGGCAAGCTGCTGCTGAGAAAGGTCAAGCGCGGCACGGGCGCTTTTCAGTTTCAGATTTTTCATTTAATTCTCCGCTCCGCGTTTTTCCATAATCAACTTAACGGCAGAAATGACACACAAAGCGATAAAGCAAACAGATAAAACTAAATACAAAACAAGCGTTGTCAGCTCACCGTTTTGCCAAAGCACTTCTCCCCTGCTCAATCTCAACATCAAATGAATCAAATACAGTATTCCAAATCCAAAAAAGAATAAAACGGAATACGTATTTCGTTTTGGCGAATCGGAAAAATAGGCGTCCTTTATCACACACAGGGTGCAAAATAACACGGATGATAAGATGACTCCGAGAAACATTTGTACAGCGGCATCCGCCCATTTTACATCTAAAATCTGCATCAAACCACAGACTGAACAATAAATCAGCAAAAAGAAAAACGAGACCTTATATGCGGCGTTTCTCGCCAAAAGCTGCCGCTCATCATATTGGTTTTTCTTGTTTCTAAACAGACGAACTATTACGACAAATAAAACTACAACAACACAAATGATAATCGGAAAGAGAACATTGTCAAACATAAAAAGCACTCCTCTCAGGTGATTTTGACAACTATCATTACAAGCATATTGTATCATATCGTTATCATTATGTCAAGTATATTTTACAAATAGTCGCATATATTTTTACTTGCAGAATCCACAAAAAGCCGCCAAGCAGGAGGTTATCCCACTTGGCGGCTGTGATTTATAATTCTAAATTAGAAATTTACTCCCATTCGCTTAATTCATTTTAATACTAAACATATTAGTTTAGCATTGGCGGTTTTTGATACATCTTTTACCGCTATTCTGCCTATTATTTTTGGCTTCAAATTATAACAGTATCAAAACAGTATCATCGGTACTGCAATCTTTATAGCAGAAGCAAGCAGTAAAATCAACACTTTAAAGCGATAAACCATTTTAAATTTTATGTTAGGCGCTGTGAAGAAACGAAGCTAAAAGCTTCCGACTTCACAGCGCCCTCTTTTTTGCAGCAGTTATGTGGAAAAATGTTGATAAAACCGCACACTTCCTCTTACCCCAAAGGAACAGCTCTTTGAATATCACGCAGCCTTTTGGAGTCTGTTTTGCTTGTTATAGAATTTGTGGAGGTTAAACCCGATAGAAACCAGATAAATCTCCAGTTTAACCCTTTGCTGACCTTTTCGCACCAT
>JAFUUV010000268.1 GCA_017471345.1 Ruminococcus sp. | reverse complement strand
TCCAACACCGCGTTTTTCAGCTGACAATACTGATAGGTTTGATTGTCCCCTTGAGAAACAGCCATAGAACCGCACATGCGGACTGTTTTCCCGATGTAATGTGTCATTTCATAAAAGATTGACAATAAGCATAAAGCCATTTGCTTCACGCCCATTTTTAAATGATAGGATTACTATTTCATTTTCCAGTTTCCGTTTGCGTCCTGCTCTGACAGATTCGCCCTTCGTACAGCATCAAAAGCAGCTTGAAAGACAGCAGAAACATTAGAGCTCATTCTCGGATAGCCCATCAGCTTCGCGGCTTCTTTGACCGCGTCCTGTTCAGCTAAGCTGATTTGCTGTCGGAGGACATACATCACGGCATTCATCGCCTCGCAGCGCGGCACATCCCTAACATCACGCTTGCAATCACCCTCGCCGCAGACGCGGATGAAAGGATATGCTGACGGATCCTGTCCCTGGTTCCAGAAAATATCCTCATCGTCCTGCTGTATCTCCTGCAAGCGGAGCCGGCGATAGATATCGGAAAGCAGTTCCTGCGTTTTCGCTGTTGAACGAGTGATAGAATAGCTCGACAAGACGCGTTTGGTCAGCATATTCCGGCTGATTGGCGCCTCAATGCGCATAATCTCGGACACAGTATGCGCGACCTTGTCAAGATGTCGGGGCAGGTTTTCCGCGGAAACAGCACGGTTCTTGATTGCCGCAGCCCGATACGGCTGCACCGGCTGAAAGGCTTGCGGCTCTGTGCCGTTACTTTCCAGAAGATTGCTGCCGGCGGACACCGGCTTAACCGCATCATCCTCGATAACTTCACCGTTTTCAAGCTTTTTTAACAGAGCAAGCAAGCGCTCCAGCTCTTTTTCGCGGTTGTCCCACCAATCCATTGTCCAAACGCGCGTGAGCTGCCAACCCAGTCCGTTAAGCACGCCGATTTGCGCGTACTCGCGATCCCTGACGGTTTTGGAGGAGCCGTAGGTTTCGCCGTCTAAGAGGATACCAAGCAAGTATTTTTCTTTATCAGAAGAATTCACCACGCCGATATCAATTCGGAACGCGGAATGACCGACATTTTGCACGGTTTCATAGCCTGCCTCGTGCAGCCTGTCGCAGATTTCCGCCGCGACGCCGTTTTGATCGGCACGAAGCTGACCGGAGGTCGCGCGTGTCAACGCTAACTCTCTGCCGGAAGCATACTCCAAAAAGGCGCGTAATGACGCAACACCCTCGGCGCCGGTTTTGGTCAGATTAATCTGCTCGGGCGTGATGGAGCTGAACACCAGCATTTCGCTTCTTGCGCGGGATACCGCGACATTGAGTCTTCGCCAGCCGCCTTCACGGTTGAGAGGTCCGAAGTTCATATAAACCTTGCCGTCCTGATCGGGGCCATAGCCTACCGAGAAAAGGATGACGTCGCGTTCATCGCCCTGCACATTCTCAAGGTTTTTGATAAATATCGGCTCTTCCGCCTCATAAAGCCATTTTTCCAGCCCTTCATCGGCGGCGCAGGCTTCACTGAGCAAATCGTCAATCAGATTTTGCTGCGAAATATTAAAGGTTACAACGCCCAGACTTTGTTTGGAGAGGGCGCTATCCTGATAGCGACGTTTGATTTCCTCAATCACCGCCTCGGCTTCCTTGCGGTTGCGGCGATTGCTGCCGCGTTCAAACACACCGTCAACGTGCACTAAATTGACCTTGCTCTCACGGTCGTTGACAGACGGGAAGGTGTAGAGTTTATTTTCATAGAATTGACTGTTGCTGAAAGCAATCAAACTTTCATGACGGCTGCGGTAGTGCCAGAGCAGATGCGTCTGCGGCATATTCAGGGCTAAGCAATCATCGAGAATGCTTTCCAAATCCTCGATATCAAGGTTATCCTCGTCCACGGTATTCGCCGCGAAGAAGGAGGTCGGCGGCATCTGCTTTGGATCGCCAACGATGACGGCATTTTCACCGCGTGCCAACACACCGACCGCCTTGCAGGTGGGAAGCTGAGAAGCTTCGTCAAAGACCACCACGTCAAAGGGCTTGCGGTTGGTGCTGAGATACTGCGCAGCGGAAATCGGACTCATCAGCATACAGGGACAGAGCCGCGGAAGAAGGTTGGGCAAATCGTCAAAGAGCTTGCGGATACTTGTACCGCGTCCGCCGCTGCGAATCATGCGCTGCAGGATACCGAGCTCGGAGCTGTTTGCCGCCGAGGAGGTGAAGTCGGGCACGTTTGCCGCCAATCGGCAAAAGATTTCCTGCTTGCACAGCTCAGTCAACTCACCTTCAATACGCTTCAACTGTGCGATTTTTTCATTGAATACCGAACCGGAAAAAGTGTTGAGAGCAGGATTTTCGTCAATAATCAAGCTAATCAGTGCATACAGCAGGGATTTTCGGTACAGCGGGAGCAGCTCCTCATGCGGCAAGCCCGCCTGATAAAGATTCAACACATCGCCCAGTCCCGCTTGCCGCGTTTCCTCAGCTACAGAGTTGAACACCACCCAATCCTTGAGCGCGTCCCAATGGCCGCGCAAATTCTCGCACATATCAAGCTGCGCGTCAATCCAGCTGCCCTCTGTCGGTGTGTCCCTCAACGCGGCAGCGCTGACAAACGCCTGACGGGCATGGTTCAGGGCTTCATACTGCTTGATGAAAGCATCCAAATCCGCCTTGGCGGATACATCCGCAAGCAGTTGGGCGCGTCTGACTTCGTCGGGAATCAAAACGCTGAGCGCCGGCAGGTTATTCAGCGCCTGATTTGCCATTGCACCGACGCGGTTCCAGTCGATATAACCGCCCTCGGCAAGATATCCTAACTCGCTGCCGTAGGCGCGGTACAACGCCTGTGCCTCACGGAATTCACTCTGATAATTCGCCAAGGTCTGAAAGCTCTGCGGCAGCGTCATGCTGTTAATCGGCACACGCGCAAACGGCTTGAGACGGTCGGTAATCTGACGGATGGCGCCGCTTTTGCCGATCCATTTGGCATTTGCGGCGTTGTACTCGGCAGTGAGCTGATGGGGATTCTGATTGAGAAAACCCTCATTCCAGCTGCGTGAAAGCTCGGCGTGGAGATATCCGAGGTTTTGGTAGTGCTTCGCCATGCTCATCACATCGCTGAAATACCGGCGCTTATCAGCTGCCTGCGACCACTGCGGCGGCAGGGAGAGCCAGTAACAGAGAGCAATGGAGAAATCATGAATTTTTGAAATATCCTCAAAGGTGATTACCTCTGTCTGTGCCATTTCCGCCGCAGCCTCGAGTGACGGGCGGATATGGTTCAGCGCGGTATAATATTCTTCTAAAGAATTATCAAGCGCGGCTTTGTTTTGCTGTGAATACTGCGTCATGCCAATCGGCGCCAAGGGATGCTGATACGGATGTCCGACCGTTCTGCCGGAGGCAACGAGACGTTCCAGGAGCGTTTGTTGGTTTTCAAGCGCCGCGCTGTCGAGTTTTTCTACGTAATCACGTGAGAAAGCTGCGGTTTCGCCCTCGTAATCTACGGTTTCATACGTACCAATCAGCTGATAAAGCGACTGACCGCAGGGCTGAATTTGATGCAGTACATCCGCGTAAGCGGCAAGCTCGGCACGCAGCTTTGCCGCCTGCTCAGCCTTGACGCGGTATTGCGCGGAGGAGGTCTTTTTGGTGACCTCGGTCGCTTCCCTGAGCTGCTCAAGCACATCGCGCTTTTTGGATTTATTGGAATGAAGCTCCAGGCAAAACGCGCCGATACCGATTTTATTGAGCCTTTTTTGAACAACCTCCAGCGCAGCCATCTTTTCCGCGACAAAGAGAACACTCTTGCCGGAAATCAAAAGGTTGGCAATCAACGAGGTAATCGTCTGGGATTTGCCGGTACCGGGCGGTCCGTGCAGCACGAAGCTTTTGCCCTCGCAAGCGGCTTCAATGGCGAATAGCTGAGAGGCGTCCGCAGGCATGGGCAGCATCATTTTGCCCTCCTCTACCCTGTCGCCGATGGTCATGGGTTCGGCATTCCAGCATAGCCTGCCTTCCATTAAGCTTTTGACAATTTTATTTTTCTGTAAATCATCGGAACGGTTGCGAATGTCGTTCCACATCACAAACTGTGTAAAAGAGAAGATGCCGAGATAAGCGGATTCCAGCACATCCCACTTGTTCCGGTTCATCACCGCCTTGCGAATGACGGTGAAAACGCGGCGTGTGTCGATGCCGTGCTCGTCCTCGGGCAAGGGATCCAGACCGTTGATGACAATGCCGAAATCCTGCTTAAGCTTTTCAAGCATGGTAATGTTCATCTGAGGGTCATCGTCTCGCAGGCGCAGAACATAGCCCTGCCGCGCGGATTTGCGGATAATTTCAATTGGCAGCAGAATAATCGGCGCGTAACGCGGCTTGACACTGCGCTCGGTTTCGTACCAGCGCAGCAAACCCATAGCAATATACAGCGTATTGGCGCCGTTTTCTTCGAGGGATGCCTTGGCGCCGCGGTAAAGATTCTTGACGCCTGCCTCCAGCTCCGCTTCCGTGAGAACAGAACGCAGACGGTGGTTGGCAAATTCAGATTTGATAAGGTCGGCATAGCCGCCTAATTCGTGCATGGTTTCAAAATCGGCGTCCTTCTTACCTCCCCATTCGGCAGGCTTTGAAAGAATGGTAAAGTCCTCGCCGTCGGAGAGCGCATCCTCCAAGTCATCCAAAGACGAGGTGAGAATCGGTACAAGGGTTTTGGAAAAGCGCAGGTTAATCAGGTTATTGCGCAGCCCTAAATCCAACAGCTTGCGCTCCCACTGCATCTGCTTGGTCAGCCGCTCCTCTGTCTGCCCGGGCGTTTCGGAAATAAATTTTTCAATTGCCTGCGGCTGTACGGAAGCGTGCGTACGCGACACTTGCTTTTGAACCACAAAGCCGGTATCGGTGCGGACACGCTGCGGCAAAGGCAGAATACCGCTGATACGCGCGCGATAGACGTCGATGATACATTCGATACCTTCATGGAGCTGTTTTTCCGCGTTGGCACGCGCTTCGTCGAAGGAGGCGTGCTTACCGCTGACCACCAGCGTACTCTCGGCGACGGCAATTTCATTGACGCCGAGCGCTAAGCGCTTGCTGACAACAGAAGCATCATACTGTACCGCCTCCGGAAAGGACAAATCCTCCAGCCATACGCCGGCGAAAATATGTCCTTGCCTGAGCAGCAACAGCGGATGCAAGCCCACTGCCTCTAAGCAAGAAGCGTAAAGCAGGGTTAAATCCAGACAATTGCCCATTTTTTGTGTCAGCACCGCATCGCTCAACCGGACGCGCTGTCCGCTCTCCTCAAAACTTGCGGGAGCGGTACAGTAGATAGTCTGCTGCTCGCGCAGCGCTTCAAAAATCGCCGCCGACTGCGACAGCACACGGTTGACATCCTGCGACTGATAGCCGTCAAATGAAGGATCACCTGTCCACTTTCCGAGATATTCGGAAGCTTTCGCGATGATATTTGCCAGCGCCGGATGATTGGGCGTGACAAAAGCGGTCAGCAGCTCAGGATAAACGCCGCTTCCCTGCCACTCGTCAAACGCAGTCACGGAGATTTCAAGTGTTTGGGAAGCGAGCACGCCGGTTTCACCGGACAACGCCACCGTGAGCGTGCCGCTGACCTTCTCGGTGCGGTTGGCGAGGTCGTCGGCGTTGAGCTTCAATTCGATATCGCGAATAGAATAGGCATTATGTGCCGGAAGATAGTCAATCACAAGAGAATACGGCAGAATGATGTCCGGAGAAGCGGTGACCGTCAGCGTCACACGTTCGCAAGCACTGTCGGACGGATTGTCAATCACGACCGACCTCATAACAGGAATATGATTTTGATAAAGCGCGTAGTTAATCACCGGCGTGATGTCAGCGGTGATTTTCAGGGAATTGGTGGAAGCATTCATCAGTTTCTCCTCGCTTTTTTCAGGATGCTTATATTTTATCATAATCGCACAGCATTTTCAACAAAAAGCACAAAAAAGGCTTGGCATTTTTGCCAAACCTTTGAAAACACATTAAAGCTCTACATTAAAGAGATTACGCATATGGTTGATGAGGTCATCGGAGGTCGCGTTAATCAACGAAGCCTCGTTGATGCCGCTCAAACGCTTTAATTCCTTCGTTGCGGAGGACTCGTCGGAGAGGTTGTAGCCGATGGTGTAAACCGGAATCCGGAGACCGCCGACAATCGGCGCGACACGGTCAAGACTGTAGCCTCGGTTCTGTTCGCCGTCCGACAAGACAAACAGCATCATCTTGGCGTTGGGAACTTCCTCCTTTTTGTCGAGCATCATTTTCAGCGCGACCAGTACCGCGTCATAGGTCGCGGTACTGCCTTCGATATCCAGCGCCTTGACCGCTCCGGAGAAATACGCGCGGTGCTCCTCGTCAAATACATCAATGGGCAGGTTAATATGCACATTGTCCGCGTAGGAAACCAACCCGATATAATTATCCGAGCTGATATAAGACGAAGTGGCAAGCAGGGATTCCTTGAGTGAATTGATGGGAGAGCCCGCCATACTGCCGGAAATATCCGCGACAAATACCGCGATAATCGGCTGACCGCCGTCCTTGCTTTTCTTCCAGATTTTCTGCGCCGAGAGATAGCCCGCACCGTCCATACCGTTCGGCTGGCTCTTGTAGTCATTGTGCAGATTGAAGCCCTTCTTGTCGGCAAGCGACTGTGACTCGCTGTTCAGGCAGAAGTCCGTGAAGAGCTTTGCCGCCTGACGTTTTTCCTCGGACACATAGTCGAAGGTGCAGAGCGGATGGTCATGGCGGATACCGGCAGGTGTGTAAACATAGTTTTTCAGCTCCGGTGTGTTGTGATACGCCTGCTCCTCCATGACCATCGCCTTGATGATACCCTTGGTCGCCTGATCGCGAAGAACACCGGTGGTGTAGGCAACCGGCGGCGACTGCTTCTGATAATCAAGCAGCTTTTGCTGCGCGGTCTCTGACAGCGGATCATCGTGATCGAAGGCATAGAGCATCGACGTAAGGATGTTCAAGCCGGTGGAAGAGGTATAGGGGTTGGTGTAGGCGAAAGTCAAATCGCCGGCAATGGACGCGTTGAGAACATTTTCGAGCGTGACATCCTTGTACTTCTCGATAAACGCATCGTAAGTTTTCTGTTCCATCAGCACACCGGCAGTATTGCCGGCAATGCGGTCGGCAAGCACTTCTGTGCCGACGCCCTTGGCGGAGAGCATTTCCACCCACGCCGCGGAGCTGGGCGCGTAAACGTCGGGACGGTAATCGCTCTCGGTCATATAGGTAAGCACTTCACCGGAGGTGATTTTGCGCACGGAAACGCTGACAGACTTGCCGCCGATGGTTTGTCCGCTCTTGTTGAAATTCTCCGCCACTAAGTTCATCCAGTCATCAGGCGCCGCGGAGCTCATTTCGGTGGCGGCAGCAATTTCGATGTCAATGCTGCCGTTGCCCTCAACTGTCAGCGGAAAGGTGTCAATACTGGCAAGTGTCTTGCTGGCGGTTTCATTATTATAGATATCAAGCTGCGCTTTGACCTCGTCGGTTTTAATCTGGTCATTGAACGCCTTCAGCTCCTTGACGGCTTCATCATAGGTATACGTCTTTTCGCTGCCCGTTTCGTACTTGGTGCAGCCGGACGCAACACCCGCTATCATTGTCATCGCCAGCACACCGGCGATGATTCTACCGGTTCTTTTCATGATTTCCTCCCATTGACGCTTTCATTACCTGAATCCAAGCATCCAATTCACGGCGGTCACTGACGCCGTTACGGTTATAATTGTTGATGTATGCCACCGAGTACCGCAACAGCGTGGATACCGTTTTCAGCTCCTCCTCGTTTTCGTTAAAGGAAGTGTTGATGATATCGGAATCCAAGTCGCCCAGGCTGCCGCTGCCGTCCTCAATCAGAATGCAGCAGTTGATGATGTTGCGGATATTGCGGCAAATACGCTTTTCGCTCTCGTCAATAATCTCAATCGTGTCCTCTAAATAAATCGCCTCATTCGCATCGAGCAAGCTTTTGTGGCGCGACTGATAGGTATCAATTCTGTCCATCTGTTCCAGACAGTGCTCCACTAAACCGCTGAGATTGGGATTGTTGCGGCGAAGCTGTTCCAGTCTCGCGCGGGTTTTCGCCGGATTGAGGCTATCTCTCGCGTAATCCGAAAACTGTTTTCTGTCCGCCTCACGGGTATCCTCCAACCGCTTGCGGTCGTTTTGGCTGCGCACGGCACGCACCGCCAAGGGCACGGTACCACCGGCAAGCGACGCAATACCGACGCCGAGGGTGAGATAAGAGAGAGCGGAGATCAGGCTGACGCCGCGCACACCGATAGCAACAATCATCGCGGATGACGCCAAAAAACCGGCGCCGACGCCAATCAATCCGATGGTGGAAAGAATCAAACCGAGAATCCGGAGTGCCTTCAGCATAGCCCTTCACCTCTTTTCCATAGATTGCATATGCTTATTTTTTTCCGGCAGCGGAAAGGATTCCTGCCACAAGCTGACGCTCAGAGTTGGCAATCACCTGTACCGCCGCGCGTCGATCCTCCGCGCCCTTCTGTTCAATGGCGATATAATCAAGCACCGCACCGGTGATTTCACCGTTGACATAGTCAATCGTTTCGGTGTCGATGATACTGCGCTGTGAAGCCTTGGCGGATTCGACCACGCCGAGATGGAACTGTGCCGCCTGCTCACGCAGCATACGGTTGGTCAGATCGTCCACGGCGTTTGCCGCCTGTGCCGCCTGTAAATTATTGTTGATGGCAATGGACATGGCGATTTTCTTACGCCAGAGCGGCATGGTGTTCACAATGCTGCTCTGCAGCTTCATGGTCATGTCCTCGTCGTTGTGCTGAATCATGCGAATCTGCGGCGCGGACTGCAGACAACTGGTGCGCGTCAGGCGGAGATTGTGCACCTGCTTCTCAAACTGATCGCAGTTTTTGGCAAAGCTGTCGGCAATCATCGCGTCCTCGGGCAGTCCCGAAGCCTGCGCCTTGGCGTAAAGCTCGGCGAGCTCTACATTTCTGGCGCGTTCGAGAGCCAACTCCGCCGCCTTGATATACATGGTCAGCGCTTTGAAGGTTTCCCAGTTCTCGTCATAAAGCGCGTCGAGCATCGCAATGTCCTTCTGGAGATTCAGCTTATGACCTTCGAGCTGTTTTTCAATGCGCTCCAGCGTTTTTTCAACGCTTTCGTTGCGGGTTCTGGTGCTGACAACGGTGCCCTTGATTTTTTTCATCAAGCCGGACAAAAAGCCGCCCTGATCCTTGCCGCCTTCCAAACCGTCGATAGCGACAACCATCTCTACCAGCAAGGCGCTGATTTCGCCGGTGTTTTTGGTTTTTACGTCCTGCAAGGTCTTGGTAGCAATCGCCGCTGACTGCTTTTGCACGGTTGCGCCGTAGTTGGTGATGATTTCGGTTTTGTGCAAATCAATCTTCTTTGAAAAATCCTCTACCATCGCGCGCTCTTCATCGGAAAGATTCTCTACCTCGCTGAGCACCTGCTCCGCCGTGATAAGACTTTCCTGCGGAGCGGCAGGTACAGAGGGTTCTTCCGCCGCGCCGTCGAGTACCAATTTAATATCTGACATTTTGACTCATCCTTTCAAATAAATCAACAAAATATTCTTTTATTTTGAACTTAATTATAACAAATCCGTATGATTATTGTCAAGAGGATTCTATCGGTTTCGTATATTTCAGCAACTGTTGTCATATAGTAATACTGCAATCTTTTGATGACAGGAGTAATGATATGTCAAAGCTACGCATATACGCGCCCTCCGTGCTGGTACCGGTGCTGCTGGGAGCAGCCGTGGGATTGTTAACCATGGGTTCGATGGACTATGAAACTCTCAGACAACCGCCGCTGTCGCCTCCCGGATGGCTCTTCCCCGTTGTGTGGACCATTCTGTATGTACTGATGGGCGTGTCCTACGGAATGATCAAAGAAACAAAGCAGCTTGAGAGCGGTGACTCCCTGATTTATTATATACAGCTGGGCGTCAACCTCTTGTGGCCAATCGCGTTTTTCCTGCTGAAATGGCGTCTATTCGCGTTTTTCTGGATTATCCTGCTTGACGTGCTGGTGCTGCTGATGCTGTTCCGCTTCAAGAGCAAGGTCAAAACCGCCGGTTTGCTGCAGATTCCTTACGCAGTCTGGGTGCTGTTCGCCACCTACCTCAACCTCGGCGTATATTTATTAAACGGATAAAAAATGACGGCGGCAGTTTTCGAACTGCCGCCGGTGGTTTTTAGCTGAGAAAGCCGTTGATAATCTGCTGCTCCGCCTCGGCTTCGGTAAGTCCGAGCGTCATCAGCTTGATGAGTTGGTCACCGGCAATTTTGCCGATTGCCGCCTCGTGGACAAGCATGGCATCCACATCATTTGCCTCCAGAGAAGGAATGGCAAGAATTTTGCCATTGTCCATAATAATGGAATCGCACTCGGTATGACCGCTGCACGGCGCATTGCCGGCAATGCAGGCATTGAAAGTCTGCGAGGAAGTATCTCTGGCAACAGAACGCGAGACCACATCCGCTGTTGCGCCCTCGCCGTTGAGAGAAACCTTGTAGCCGCTGACAGCGGTCTGGCTGCCGTGCGTCATCAGACGCTCCTTAACCAACAGCTTGGCGCCTGCTTTGAGCTCCGCAATCGTCATGCGTTCGGTAGAATCGACGCCCTTAATCTGTTCCATCTCCATCTCCATCACGCCGTTTTCTTCCATATAAACCTCTGTGACAGGATTGAGGATGCGTTTGCCGTCGCCGCTGCCGGAGCCGTAGTGCTTTTCCACATAGCGGATACGCGAATTTTTGCCGACATAAAATCGGTGAATACCGTCGTGCTGCGAGTCATGGGTGCCGCAATTGTCAATGCCGCAGCCGGCGACAATTGTGACGTCGCAGTCGTCGCCGATGAAAAAGTCGTTATATACGGTTTCCTTGATACCGCTGGCACTGATGACAACAGGAATGTGCACTTCCTCGTCCTTTGTGCCGGGCTTGATGAAAATATCAATTCCCGAACCGTTCTCCTTGGATACAATGTTGATATTCTCAGTGGTGTTTCTTCCGGCAAGCTCACTGTTGACGCGGAAATTGTACGCCCCCTTGGGCACGTCGGTGATATCCGCGACCTCGTTGAGAATCATCTTGGAAATATCGTCTAAGCCTAACATAACGCGCCTCCTTACTTTAAACGTTCACAGGCGTCAACCGCCGCGGTGGTACCAATCAGCGCGGGAAGAATTTCCTCCACGCTGCCGGTCTGACGGATGGTACCGCCCGAAAGCAGTACAATCTCGTCGGCAATGCGCAAAATGCGCTCCTGATGAGAAATGATGACGATAGAGCTGTCCTTGATTTCCTTCTGCATATTTTCAAAAATGCGAATCAAATTCTGGAAGCTCCACAAATCAATGCCTGCCTCCGGCTCATCAAATACACTGAGCTTGGTCTGACGCGCAAGGAGCGTGGCGATTTCAATACGCTTGAGCTCGCCGCCCGAGAGAGAGGCGTTGATTTCGCGGTCAATGTAATCACGTGCGCAAAGACCGACCTCGGAGAGGTAGTTGCACGCCTCGGTGATGGAAATATCCTTGCCTGCCGCAAGGCGAAGCAGGTCGTGCACACGAATCCCCTTGAAGCGGACAGGCTGCTGAAACGCAAAGCTGATACCGCGTCTGGCGCGCTCGGTAACAGAAAGACCGGTGATATCCTCTCCGTCGAACAAAATCTGTCCCTCGGTGGGCTTTTCAATGCCCATAATCAACTTGGCAAGTGTGGACTTGCCGCTGCCGTTCGGGCCGGTGATGACCACAAAGCGGCTGTTGTCTATCTTCAAATTCAAGTTGTGCAGAATTTCCTTTTGTCTGCCGTTCTCCTCCACGCTGAAGGAGAGATTGCGGAGTTCCAGCATAATGTATACACCCATTTCATAATT
>JAFUUV010000267.1 GCA_017471345.1 Ruminococcus sp. | reverse complement strand
CCAGCATATCGGCATTGTTCTGCGCGAGGTTGAACAGAACATTCTGAATAATGACCGCGTCAATCAGCGAACCGATGCTCATGACCAGGGCGCCGCCGACGATTGGAAGCGCTGTGCGGATAATGATGCCGAGGGTTTCCTTCTGACGGCGGGCGGTGACAGAGCGCTCCAGATATTCGCGGGGAATACCGTCGCCGCCGATTTTATATTTCAAAATCAGGTAAATGCTGGAGCAAAGACTCGCCAGGGAAATACCGCAGATATTGCCGGCAACCGAGAAGGCGAGAATTGTGTTCTGCGCCTCGTTGACGTCGCGCAGTCTGAACCATAAAAAAGTACCCGTCGCCTGATAGTGCTTCATGCCGAAGTACATAATCAGGTAAGCGAACAGCGCGCCAAGCACAAGCTTGACTACCGCTTCGATGACCTCGGAAACGGCGGTCGGGAACATATTGCGCTGTCCCTCAAAATAGCCGCGGTAGATGGAAGCGATACAGCCAAACAGCACCGTCGGCGCCAGCGCGAGCATCGCGTAAATAGAATACGGCGACTTGATGAAATGGAAGGCGTAAGGAAAGCTGATGAGCATCAGACCGATGGTGCAAATCAGTCCGACCGTGATAAACAGCGGAATCGAAACCCGATGCACCTGTTTGACGTCCTTGTACCGTTCCTCCGCCATGTTCTGCGAAATCATGCGCGAGATGACAATCGGCAGACCACCGGTCGCGACGGTAAAAATAACGCCGAACACCTCGTAGGCATTGTTGTAAATGCCCATACCCATGGATGCGAGACTTTGCCCGAACATGGAATAAATATTGGTCAAAATGACCTTGTCAAGGACGCCGAACACCTTGACGACCACCATACTGGCGGTCAATATCGCGGCTCCCTTGACAAAGGTCTGCGAGGCATTACGGCTCGCGTTAGCCACCGCGTTGTATTTTTTTGACAAATTCAATCACCTGTATCAATCAAAGTTAAGTGGGGTGACAAACGGCATTACTCCGCCGCTTCCTCAGCGGCAGCTTCTGCGGGAGCAACCGCTTCTTCGGCAACAACTGCTTCTTCAGCGACAACCGCTGCCTCTGCCGCTTCGGCAACCTCTTCCGCCTTTTCTTCGACCGCCTGCTCGACAACAGCGGACTCATCCTCCGTCAGCTTGGCGCCGCAGATATTGCAGAACAGGGAGTTGCGCGGAATTTTCGCCTCGCACTGCGGACACTTCTTCTGATTTCTGACTGCGTCGATGTGCGCGTTGATGATATCAAGGTTCTCCTTGAGCTCTCTGACCTCGGCAACCGCCTGCGCGATTTCCGCGGAGGTGTCTACGCCGAAAACTTCTCTCTTGTAAGTAAATTTACCGATTTCGCGGAGCTTCTTGTTAATCTCTCCCCTGATTTCGGCAGCTGTGATTTTATGCTTGGAGGTATCGTAAACAGTAGAAGCCTTCTTGGAAACTACCGCCACGGCAGCCTTGGCATTAACAACAACATCGTCAAAAATTTCATCAAATTTTCCCATAATGAATCACCTTTCTTGAATTTGGAAGACCGCTGTCCCCTTATATTATCAAATAGTATAACACTATTCAACACAATAATCAATGGCTGAATTGCCGTAAAAGTCCGACAGTTCGGCTTTTCTTTTTAATATTTCGTCAAAACGGTCTATATATTCATACGGGAATTTGAAGTTAAATATCCGTTTGAGATAGCCCGTTTTCTGATTTTTCAGCTTGGTCACACCGCCGCAGCCGCAGGCAAGAATGGTATGCGTTTCGTCCATCACATAAACGTTGTACAGACTCTCGCAGCCGGGCTTTGACCATCCGACGTTTTCGAGGTTGCCCACCATGCGCGTCTGGCGGTAGAGATAATACGGAATATATCCTGCCGTCGGCAGCGCTTCTCCCGCGTAACGGAGCATTTCACGCGCCGCGGCCGCTTCCTCGCGGTTGAGGGTTTTGCCGTCCTGCGTCAGGGTGGAGGCGCGTTTCATACACAGTGTATGCACGGTGACGCACGCGGCGTCCAGCGAAATCATAGCGTCGAGCGACCGGCGAAAACCCTCCGGCGTGTCGGCAGGCAAGCCGGCAATCAGGTCGGTGTTGATATTGTCAAAGCCGCACTGACGCGCAAGTGCAAACGCGCGAAAAAAATCATCGGCAGTGTGTTTCCTGCCGATAGCGCGCAGCACGTCGTCGCTGACGGATTGCGGATTGATGCTGATACGGCTGACATTATTTTCTTTTAGAGAATAAAGCTTTTCCGCCGTAATGGTGTCCGGTCTGCCGGCTTCGACGGTGAACTCGCGGCAATGGCTCATATCAAAGGAGCCATTGACAGCGCCAAGCACGTCGCGGAGCTGTCCGGCGCTGAGCGTTGTCGGCGTACCGCCGCCGAAATAGACGCTTTCGAGCCGCAAGCCCAAGGCGGCCGCGATTTTGCCGGTCTCGCGGATTTCGCGGCACAGCAGCTCGGTGTAAGGCTGCATCAGCTTTTTGGCGCGTTCGACCGAGGACATGACAAAGGAGCAATAGCTGCAGCGTGACGGACAAAACGGCACGCCGACATACAGACTGAAGCTGTCGGGACGGGAGAGCTGAATGATGCGCCGTTCATTCTCCTCGGTCAGCCGCGCGAGGCGAAGCTTTTCGGGGCTGACAAAGTAGTCGTCAAGAAAGCGGCGTCCGGCGTCAGCAGCGCCGTGCTCCGCAGTGAGCTGGCGCAGCAGCTTGATGGGACGCACGCCGGTCAGCAAGCCCCACGGTTGGTCAATGCCGCTGTAATCACGCAGGAGGGTGTACAGCAGCTTGACGGTGTTCAGCTCATTTTCATTGTCATCCGGCGCTAACGGCACCGATTTTTCGGCGTGATAATCGCCGATATGCACACGGACAACCATCGCGGTATCTGTCCGCGCGGCGTCGATAAACGGCGGATGAAAATCCGCAGACTCCCTGTCCACCGTGATTTTTTCATTCGGAAAGAAAAGCCGCGTCAGGTTTTCAAGCTCAAACCAGTAGCGGTTATTGCGGACGTAGAGATTCATACCTACAGTCTCCTCATCAGAGGATTGCGGCGGCGCTCCCATTCCAGCGTGGTCATCGGACCGTGACCGGGAATGACATGATAATCACCGTCCAACTCCTTGAGCTTCTTGAGAGAGGCAATCATCTGCGCGTCATTGCCGGTGGGCAAATCGGTTCTGCCATAGGACTGACAAAACAGCGTATCGCCGCTGATCATCACGTCGTCAAAAAGATAGACGCCGCAGCCGCTGGTATGGCCGGGGGTGTAGAGATAGGTAATCTCGGACGCGCCGAGCAGGAAGGTTTCACCGTCATCAAGCAGGATATCCGCCGAAAAGGGTGTAAAGGGAATTCCGTGACGCGCCGTACCGTTGTAGTCGGTATTACTGAGAAATTCGTTATTGTGTCTGCCGGTGACAATTTTCGCGCCGAAGCGGTCGGCAAGCTGCTTGGCGTAACAAATGTGGTCGTAATGGCCGTGCGTCAGCATGACGTAGGTCAGCTTGCCGCCGTCGCTTTCAATCTGCGAAAGCAGGGCGTCGCTTTTTTCGCCGGGATCGACCACCGCGCTCTGACCTGTCGCTTCATCGACAAGGTAACAGCAGTTGGTGGCAAGCTCGGTAACCGGATAAATTTTTACTGTAATCATCTTTTCAGATCCTTTGAGTTGATGTCAATGGTGACGGGACCGTCGTTGAGCAGCGATACCGCCATATCCGCGCCGAAAATGCCCTGCGCGACCTTGGAAATGCCGTGTGCGCGCAGCCTTTGGCAAAAATATTCATATAAAGGCTCCGCTTTTTCCGGACGGGCGGCAGCGATGAAGCTCGGCCGTCTGCCGTGGGAGCAATCGGCGCAAAGGGTAAAGTTAGAAATGACCAGCACTTCGCCGCCGATATCGGCAAGGGCAAGGTTCATCTTATCATTTTCGTCGGTAAATACGCGCAGTCCCGCAACCTTGTTGGAGAGAACCTCCGCTTCCTTTTCATCGTCGTCCTGTTCCACGCCGAGCAAGACCAGAAAGCCCTGTCCGATTTTGCCGACGACACTGCCCTCTACCTCGACCTTCGCGAAGCGGACACGTTGTAAAATTGCTTTCATAGGGGTAAATTCCTTTTATAACCGTTTGATTTCCTCAATGCCGTTGATGTCAGAGAGCTTGGAGATAACGCCGCGCAGATGGTTTCTGTCCATTACATCGATGGTAACGGTGACCATTGCCTTGTTGTTCTTGAGCTCGCGTGAATTGAGGGTGTGAATGTTGATGTGCATGGTGGAAAGCTTGACGGTGACGTCCGCCAACAGTCCCGGACGGTCGGATGCGGTGATTTGCAGGGTACTGCGGAAGGCTTCGCCGACCTTCTCCTCCCAGCAGCAGGGAATCCAGCGCTGCGGCTCTTCGCACTGAGAAAGATCCGCCGGCACATTGGTGCAGTCGCGTTTGTGGATGGAAACACCGTAGCCGCGGGTGATATAGCCGATAATTTCGTCGCCCGGAAGCGGATTGCAGCAATTGGAGAATTTAATCAGCAAATCGTCGCTGCCCTCGATGACCACGCCGGAGCGTGCGCGGGTACGCTTTTCGGGAACCGGCGGAACGGTGATTTTCTCGATATCCTTGGCGTAGGTTTTCTGATACTCTTCCTTGAGGCGCGGCATGATTTTCCAGAGCTGGATGCCGCCGTAACCGATCGCCGCGTAGAAATCATCCAGCGTGTTGTACTGCTTTTTGACAGCGACGCTGCGAAAAAATCCGGCGTACTCATCCTCGCTGAGATTCATGCCCTGGCGCTTGAACTCGCGTTCAATCATCGCTCTGCCCTCGGCAATATTCTCGTCGCGCTTCTCATGCTTGAACCACTGACGGATTTTGGACTTTGCCGAAGCGGTTTTGCAGATATCAATCCACGCGCGGTTGGGATGCTCCTCCTTCTGCGTCAGAATCTCGCAGATATCGCCGGTGCGGAGCACATAGTCGATGGGAACAATCTTGTTGTTGACCTTCGCGCCGACCATGCGGTGACCGACCTGCGTATGAATCAAATACGCGAGGTCAATCGGTGTGGAGCCGCGCGGCAGGCTCATCACATCGCCCTTGGGCGTAAAGACATAGACGTCGTTTTCCTCAAAATCATTGCGGATGTTGCGCGCGATATCCGTGGCGTCCTCCGCCTGCAGCTGGTCAAGAATCATCGACTTGATGCGCTCGATATTTCTGTGCAGACGTTCGTCCTCGGCTCTGCCGTCCTTGTCCATGCCGAGCTTGTATTTCCAGTGTGCCGCGATGCCGTACTCCGCGGTATAGTGCATCTCCCACGTGCGGATTTGCACCTCAAAGGGAACGGCGTTTTTGTCCAGCACGGTGGTATGCAGGCTTTGGTACATATTCGGCTTGGGCATCGAAATATAGTCCTTGAAGCGGTTGGGAATCGGTTTGAAAATATCATGCACCACACCGAGCACATTGTAGCAGTCGGACACATTGTCTACAATGACACGCACGGCAAATACATCAAAAATCTGGTCAATATTCTGTCCGCGCATAAAGGTCTTGCGGTAAATGCTGTTGATGCTCTTGACTCTGCCGCTGACAAAAATATTGGGGATGTTGCCCTTGGTTTTGGCAAGTATCTGCGCCTTGATTTCCTCGATAAATTTGTCGCGTCCCTCCTCGTTCATCAGAAGGGTGTCCTCAATTTCCTGATAACCGACAGGGTCAAGATATTGCAGGGAGCGATCCTCTAACTCGTCCTTGATGGTTTTGATACCGAGGCGGTGCGCGATTGGCGCGAACACCTGCATATTTTCAAGCGATTTGTCGCGCCGTTTCTGCTCGGGCATACAATCCATGGTGCGCATATTATGCAGGCGGTCAGCTAATTTGATGATGATGACGCGGATATCGTCCGCCATGGCAATCAGCATTTTTCGGATGTTTTCCGCCTGCTGCTCCTCGCGCGAGGAAAACGGAATTTTAGAAATTTTGGTGACGCCGTCAATCAGCTTGGCAACGTCCGCGCCAAAAAGCTTTTGCACCTGCTCCAGACTGGCGCTGGTGTCCTCCACCGTATCGTGCAGCAGGGCGCCGCAGATGGTTTCGGTATCCATACCCAGCTCCGCGACAATACAGGCGACAGAGGTGGGGTGCAGGATGTAGGGAATACCGGAAACGCGGCGCTGGTTGCCGTGACAGCTTTCGGCAAACGCGTAGGCATCACGTATCTTATCCAAATCACAGGGATTGGCTGTTACCTTAATAATATGCTCCAGCTCTGAAAAATCCTGATAATGCGCGATATGCGAAAATTTGCTCACTGTATTGCCTCCTTAAGCGCTTTGATAATGGGTGCGGACTCTAAACTGACCTTTCCGCCGGTTGGGTTGAGAGAAATGCGCGTGGTGCCCATCCCCTCGATGTATGTAATCAAGCCAAGCTGCTTCATCGCTTCTAAAATCACGCGAATCCTGCCGAAATTAATCTTTCCGCCCAGCCGGTACGGCAGGGTTTCCGGAGCAAACGCGTATTCGCCCTGATTGCGCAGGAAACGGTATACCGCCGCAAATTCGCTGCGTTCCGGAAGCAGTCGCCGGAGCACCGGCTGCGGCAGAGCGCCGCCGGTGACAAAGGTTTCAAAGGCACGGTTGGCATTGAGAATTTTTTCGCTGTCCTCAGCGCTTGCCTTGATGTCCTTGATGATGACGGAAACAGACTTTGTGCCGTTGTAGTCATTGATCTCGAGCGTGGCGGCAACGTCCACCACATCGCCCTTTTGATACGGAAAATCCTTTGGCTCCGTGAAAAAATACATAGCGGTCAGGCTCGCTCCGGCGCGGGAAAACAGCAAACGGAGATGTTTTTGATTCCCGACAGGAATAATATTGTCAATTGTCATATTAAAAAAGCCAAAGACCGGCGCGGGATTTCCGGCGCCGTAGGGCTGCAGATGCTTCAGCTCATCCACCGCCGAAAGACTCAGATACGCGGGATTAAGCTTGCAGTCAATCCGCAGGGTATCGTAGGGCATTTTAGAGAATTCCGAAGCGAACTGATTAATTCTTTTTCGGAATAATTCGATATTCGCGGTGTCCAGCGACAGACCTGCCGCCATGGGATGTCCTCCGTAATGCGTCAGCAAATCGCCGCAGGCGGCGATGGCGTCACAAAGCGGAAAGCCCTCAACGCTTCTGCCCGAACCCTTTGCCTTGTCGCCGTCACGCGAGAGGACGATGGCAGGCTTGCCGAATGCCTCCTTGACACGCGAGGCAACGATGCCGACAACCCCGTGGTGCCAGCCCTCTCCGTCGAGGACAATCACGCTGTCACGCGCGAGAGACGGGTTGCTCTGGATCATGGTATCAATTTCGTCAACAATCCGCGCCTCGATTTCGCGGCGTTCGGTATTGTCCTCACTCATCGCTTTTGCCATTTCCTCGGCTTCGTTGAAATCCTCGGTCAGCAGCAGATGAACTGACTTGCCCGAGGAACCGAGACGACCGACCGCGTTAATGCGTGGCACCAGCGTGAATGACACCCTGCCGGCGGTAAGCGGCTTGTCGCCGATGCCGGAAGCACGCAGCAGCGCGTGGATGCCGGGGCGGTCGGAGTTCATCATGCTCTCCAGGCCGCGTTTGACAAAAACACGGTTTTCACCGCGCAAATCAACTATATCCCCGATGGTGCCGAGGCTGAGGATATCGGCGTAATTATCAAGAAGGGTGTCCGTGTCGGCATACTCGCCCTCAAGCGCCATAATCAGCTTGAAAGCGACGCCGACGCCCGAAAGGCTTTTGAACCGGCTGGGGCAGTCTCTGCGATGCAAATCGACTACCGCCACCGCGTCGGGCAGCTCCGCCAGAGGCTGATGGTGGTCGGTCACGACGGTATCAATCCCGAGGGCTTTCGCGTGCGCAATCTCCTCTCCGGCGGCGATGCCGTTGTCCACCGTGACAATCAGGCTGACGCCCTGCTCGTGCAGCTTATCGACCGCGGCTTTGTTGATGCCATAGCCCTCGGTTTCGCGCGAGGGAATATAAAAGGACACATTGGCGCCAACCGTCTCCAGATAGGAAAATAACAGCGCCGTGGAGGTGACGCCGTCGGCGTCGTAGTCGCCGTAGACGCAGATGGACTCTCCGCTGTCAATTGCCTGTCTGACACGCGCCGCCGCCTTGTCCATGTCCTTGATTTCGAAGGGATCGGCAATTTTGCTGTCATTAAAGAGAAAATCCTGCACCTCTTCACGGGTGCGGATGCCTCTGATTTGCAGAAGAGTAGCTATCAGCGGCGGTATTTGGTTTTCCTCCTGGATTCGCTTCGCCTCTGCCCTGTCGAGAGCGGCGACCTTCCATAGCTTCAAAATCAGCGCCTCCTTTCGTCAAATTCATGCGTGTCCGTCCGCGCGCAGCATATCCTCCGCGTGAGAAATTGCCGCATCGGTGATATTAACGCCGCCGATGATACGCGCAAGCTCACTGACGCGTCCCTGATGGTCAAGCGGCGCAACCTCGGTGAAGGTTCTGCCCTGCTCCACCTGCTTTTTAATCAGAAAATGTGTGTCCGCGAGGGCGGCAATCTGCGCCTGATGGGTGACGCAGAGCACCTGGCAGCCGCGCGACACCTCGCGCAGCTTGAGTCCCACCTTCTCGGCAGCGGAACCGGAAATGCCGGTATCCACCTCGTCAAAAATCAGCGTATCCACGGTGTCGGTGTCGGCAAGAACGGTTTTGATGGCAAGCATCATGCGCGACAGCTCACCGCCGGAGGCGATTTTCGCCACGGGACGCGGCGTTTCACCCGGATTGGCGGAAATCAGCAGCTCCACCTTGTCTATGCCCTTGGCGGATAACGCGCACGGCTCGAAGGCAGGCACGAGCGTAACGTTGGGCATATTGAGAAATGCCATTTCGCCGCGTACCTTCTCAGCAAAAACGGCGGCAGTTTGGTGACGTTTTTCGCTCAGCTCGCGGGCGGTAGCCTCCGCCGCTTCCCTTGCCGCTTTGCAGGCGGCAAGCAGCTCGTCGCGGTTTTGGTCATATTGTAATAATTCCTCCAGACGGCGCTGCATTTCCTCCGCTAAGGCGGGCAGCTCGTCGGCGAGGCAGTTATATTTTCGTGTCAGGCGGTTAATCAGGTCGAGACGTTCCTCGATTTCCTCCAACCGTTCGGGATCGCTTTCCAAGTTATCGAGGGCATCGCTGACGCTTTCGGCGCAGTCGCGGAGATTGTAGTAAACATCCGTCAGGGTGTTGCTGATATCCTCATACTCCGCGCTATAGCCGGCGGCACTTTGCATGGCGTTTGCCGCCATATCCACTAACTCACAGCCGCTGCCGTCCTCGCCGCTGAGCAGCTGATACGCGCGGTTGAGTAGCGACGAGAGCTTTTCGAAATTCATCAGCGAGGTGCGCTCGCTCTCCAGCTGTTCTTCCTCGCCGACTTGGATGTCGGCTTCAAACAGCTCCTTGGTCTGAAAGGAAAGCAAATCAATTTCATTCAGACGGCTGCTTTCGTCGGAATTCGCTTCATTTAATTTCTTTTGAAGAACAATAAACGAACGGTACTGTTGCTGATAGGATTGCAGCAGCGGACGCAAGCCGCCGTAACGGTCAATATAATCAATATGTGTTTCGGGAGAGAACAGCTCGTAGCTTTCGTGCTGCCCGTGGATGTTAATCAGGTGAGACGAAAGCTCGCGCAGCATGGCGGCGGTTGCCGGCCTGCCGTTGATTTTGCAGGAGCTTTTGCCCGAAGCGCTGAGGGTGCGCTGCAAAAGCAGCTCACTGTCCTCGCTGTCAAAGCCGAGCTCGCAGAGCTTTTGGCGCACCGTTTCGTTGACCTCGTCAAACTGAGCGCTGACAAACGCCGAGGAGGCGCCGGTACGAATCATCTCCTTGGAGGTGCGCTGTCCCATGATGGCGTTGATGGCGTCAATGATAATGCTTTTGCCGGCGCCGGTTTCGCCGGTAAGGACATTGAGTCCGTTGTTGAAATCAATGGTGCACTTCTCGATGACCGCTATATTTTCGATGTAAAGCGTAAGTAGCATGAAATCATCTCATTTCGACGGAATTGCCGCCTTATTTTTTTTGCTGCTTCAGATATTCCTGCAGCTCCGCCGCGCTGACTTCATCGCGGCAGGCAATAAAAATCGTATCATCGCCGGCAAGCGTGCCGACAATGGCGCTGTTACCCATGGTGTCGAGAGCGGCGCAGACGGCGTTTGCCATACCGCTGAGCGTTTTGACAACGACAATGTTCTGCGCACGGTCAATCGTCAGCACAGAGGAGGAGAAAAGCTGCGAGAAATTGGAACGGATATCCGCCGAGTGGCTCTGTGCCGCCGTGTAGCGGTACTTTCCGTCGCTGCCGAGGGTTTTGACCAGCCGTAGGTCCTTGATATCCCTTGAAACGGTCGCCTGCGTCACGCGATAACCGGCGTTGCTGAGCTGCGCCAACAGCTCATCCTGCGTTTCGATGGAAGCGTTCGCGATAATTTCAAGAATTTTTTCGTGTCTGCCGCTTTTCATTAAATTTCCCTCTCTTTAAGCTTTTCGTTGAGTTTCTTATAAAAGTTGCGTTTTTTAAGTGACAGGAGCTGCAGAGACAATGCAGAACGGCGGATATATACCGTGTCGTCCTCCTGAATATCAATGTTGGCTTCGCCGTCCACAGTGAGAACACAGGAACAGCCTGCCGGAATTTTGACGGTGACCGCCAACTCCGCTTCCTCATCGAATACCACCGAGCGCGAAAACAGCGAGTGCGGACACACCGGCGTCATTAGAATGCAGCGCATCTGCGGCGCGAGGATGGGACCTCCTGCCGAAAGCGAATAGGCTGTCGAGCCGGTCGGCGTGGAAAACAGCAGTCCGTCAGCGCGGTACTTGGAAATCACCTCGCCGTCCAGCGAAAGGGTGAGATCGACAATCTTGGAGAGCGCGCCGTGGGCGACCACCGCGTCATTGACAGCAAGATAATGTGTGGACGCGCCGTCCTTGACCACCTCGATATCGAGAAGGAGCCGGGTTTCGCTGATATAATCACCGGTCAGCAACCGCGAAAGGGTTTCGATTTCCTCTGCCTCCACGTCCGATACAAAGCCAAGCCTGCCGACGTTGACACCGATCAGCGGCGTACCGCTCTGGGCGGCGTACTTTGCCGCGTCGATAATCGTACCGTCGCCGCCGACCGTAACAGCGACGTCGCTGTGGGCAAACAGCTTGCCGGATTGGTAGTAGTAGGTAATGCAGTCGTCATGGAAGATGGATTTATATTCAATCGGCATCGCCACCGACGCGCCATTTTCGCGCAGCAGGGCGATGATTTGATTCGCACAGGAAATCGCCTTTTCTTTGGAAAGATTTACGATAATTGCCGCTTTCATATCTGCTCCTATTTGTCAAGCTCCGCGTGAGAGCTTTCCACAAGCTGCTCGGGAGTGATATCGGTCAGTAGAACCGGATTGTCTGATTTTCTGAGATGGATAAGGTACTCAATATTGCCCTCGGGTCCCTTGACAGGCGAATAGGAAAGATTGAGCACGTCAAAACCATTGGCGAGAACAAAGTCGCGGATATCGCGCACCACGTCGATATGCACCTGCGGATTGCGGACAACACCTTTTTTTCCAACCTTCTCCCTGCCGGCTTCAAACTGTGGTTTAATCAGGCAGACAGCTTCGGCATTGTCTCTGAGCAGCTCACGCGCGACGGGCAGAATCAGCCGCAGTGAAATGAACGAAACGTCCACGGAAAAGAAGTCAATCGCATCCGGCACCTGTTCGCGCGTCACCTTGCGCATATTGGTGCGCTCCAAATTGACAACACGTTCGTCATTGCGCAGCTTCCACGCAAGCTGACCGTAGCCGACGTCGATGGCATAGACCTTTTTCGCGCCGTTTTGGAGCATACAATCGGTGAAGCCGCCGGTAGAGGCGCCGATATCCATCGCCGTTTTTCCGCTGAGGTCAAGATGAAAGGCGTTGATTGCCTTTTCCAACTTGAGACCGCCGCGGCTGACATACGGCAGCACGTTTCCGCGCACCTCGATTTTGACGTTTTCGTCGTAGGAAACGCCGCATTTGTCCGCTTTTTGATTGTCCGCATAGACCTGCCCTGCCATGATGATTGCCTTGGCTTTCTCACGGCTTTCGGCAAAGCCCTTTTCATACACCAGAATGTCCAGTCGTTTTTTCATGTGATGCAGTTCCTTTTTTGATGTTTTCTACCATGCTGTCCGCGTCGAGGCGAAGCATGGAAAGCGCCTCATCTACCGTCATCTGACGGACAAAGCCGTCGCTGATTGCGCGGATGTGGTAGTTGCCGGCAAAGTTCTTGTAGGTGAGCAAATCAGAGAAGGTACGGGCGATACCGCCGTTGAGAATACCCTCCTCAAAAAACCAGACCTTTTTGAAAGCAAGCGCGAAATCTATCGCCTGCGGTGAAATCGGCTTGATACGGCACAGCTTCAGGATACAGATGTCAATCCCCTGCTGCCGCAGGATTTCACGGGCACGGACGGCATGAGAAAACAATCTGCCGTAGGTGACAAGCAAAAGCCCGCTGTCCGCGTTGCCGTAGATGTCATAATCGATACTCTCCGCCGTATAATCCTCGGGACGATACATCTCACCGCCGCGCGGATACCGCACTGCCGCCAGCCCTTCGTCGAGATAAATCGCGGTTTTGAGCGTTGTTCTTAAGCCATCAAAATAGGTCGGCGAATAAACCGTAGCCCTCGGAATGGAGTTGAGCATCGAAACGTCAAAGACGCCCTGATGTGTTTCGCCGTCGCTGCCGACAATGCCGGCGCGGTCAATGGCAAGCACCAAATGCTGGTTGCCAAGCGCCGCATCGTGAATCAGCTGGTCATAGGAGCGCTGCAAAAACGTGGAATACACCGCGAATACAGGACGACAACCGCCGGCGGCAAGGCCGCAGCCAAAGGTGACGGCGTGCTCCTCGGCGATGCCCACATCGTAAAAACGGTTTTTGAAGCGCTTGGAAAACTCCTTTAAGCCCGTGCCGCTTGTCATTGCGGCGGTGATGGCGCAAAGCTTGTCGTCATCCGCCGCCAGCGCACAGAGGGTTTTGCCGAAAACGGCGGAAAAGCCCTGATGGCTGGAAATCGGCTCGCCGGAATCAATATCAAACTGACCGATGCCGTGAAAGCTGTCGGGACTGGTTTCGGCAGGCTTATAGCCCTTGCCTTTTTTGGTGACAACGTGGAGCAGCACCGGCTTGGTTTCTTTTTTGGCGACGCGAAAGGCGTTTTCCATCTCTTCCACATTATGACCGTCAATCGGGCCGAGATAGGTAAAGCCAAAGTCGTCAAATAATGTATTTTTATAAACGATATTCTTAATACGGGATTTGCTGTGGCGCAGCACCGCCTTGACAATCCGTCCTATCAGCGGAATTTTGGAGAGGGTTTTTTCAGTGCCGCGCTTGACACGGATATACCACGGCTGAATCCGCACGGTCGTCAGATAACGCGGAAAGGCGCCGACATTCTTGGAAATCGACATCTTGTTGTCGTTGAGGACAACGATAAAATTTTTATTGAAGCGTCCGGCGTTGTTGACCGCCTCAAACGCCAGTCCTCCGGTGAAGGAGCCGTCGCCGATGACAGCAATGGTGTGGCTGTTGTCGCCGCGCAGCAGCTTGGCGTTGGCAATACCGAACGCCGCCGAGATGGAGGTACTGCTGTGGCCGGTATTGAACGCGTCATAGACGCTTTCCTCGGTTTTCGGAAATCCGGAAATACCGTTTTTAAGCCGAAGCGTATCAAATTGTTTGTATCTGCCCGTCAGCAGCTTGTGGGTGTAGCTCTGGTGGCCGACATCCCACACGATGCTGTCCTGCGGCAGCTGAAAGCTGCGGTGCAGTGCCACCGTCAGCTCCACCACGCCGAGATTCGGCGAGAGGTGGCCGCCATTGACAGACACTACCTCGACAAGCTTTTCCCTGATTTCCGCGCACAGCTGCGGAATTTCCTCTTCGGAAAGCCGCTTGACGTCTTCGGGAGAGTCAATCGCCGAAAGGAATTTATAGTCACTCATATCATTTTCCGTTCCTGATATTATTCTGAAAAAGAATTATTTTTTGCGCCGCGCCATATCCAGCGCAAACTGCCGCAGTTCGGAGGTGTCGGCGTCAAAGGCGTCGAGCGCTTCGATTGCCTGCTGCGTCAGCTCGTCCACCAGCTCGCGGCAACGCTCGATGCCAAGCAGCGACACATAGGTGGATTTGCTGTTTTCCGCGTCGCTGCCGATAGGCTTGCCAAGCTCGTCCTCGGAAGCGGTGCGGTCAAGAATATCGTCCTGTATCTGGAACGCGATGCCGAGGCACTCGCCGTAGAGCGAAGCCGCCTCTCGCTGCGCCTCGTCGGCTTCTGCCGCGATGCAGCCAAGCTCACACGCCGCCTTAATCAGACAGGCGGTTTTTTTGAAATCCATTTCGCGCAGCACTTCGAGCGGCGCGTTAGTATTTTCACTGATTAAGTCAATCACCTGACCGCCGACCATTCCGGTCGCGCCGGCATAGGACGCGAGGGTTTTGGCGGCGAGACGGCACGCTCTGTCACCGGCTAAAATCGCCGCGCGGTCGCTCGCGATGGTTTCAAAGGCAAGCGTCAGCAGGGCGTCGCCCGCAAGCAGCGCAATGTCCTCACCATATACCTTGTGATTGGCAGGCTTGCCGCGACGCAAATCATCGTCGTCCATACAGGGAAGATCGTCGTGAATCAGCGAATAGGTGTGTATCATTTCCACAGCGCAGGCAAAGGGCATTGCCGTGTCCTCGCTGCCGCCGCACAAACGCGCGAACGCCAGCACCAACAGGGGACGCACACGCTTGCCGCCTGCTTGCAGGCTGTATTTCATCGACTCTATCAGCACCTTTTCGCGGCACTGCATGGAAGGCAGACATTCGTAAAGCGTCTGCTCCATACGGCTGAATCCCTCAGTTTTCATTATCCTCACCCTTTTTTTCGATAATTCGCTTGTGTATATCCATAATCTGCCCCTTGTAGCCGTCCAGCTCCCTGACGCAGAACGCCAGCAGCTCACACGCCTCGGCATACAGCGCCATGCTGTCGTTGAGCGACAGCGAGCTGTCCTCGAGCTTGCGGACAGTCTCCTCCAACGCGCGGTTGGCTTGTTCAAAGGTCATTTGATTCTCCATGGTTATCCTCCTGCGTGCCGGCGTATTCCAGCAAACGCTGTATTCTGTGATTCGCGCCGCTGCGGCTGATGGGCGTCGATAAATTCGCGCCGAGGTCGCGCAGAGACATCTCGGGATTTTCCAGCCGCAAAAAAGCGATTTCCCGCAAATCGTCAGGCAGGCTGTCCAACCCTCTTGTTCGTTTGATGGTCTGAATCGCGTCAATCTGACGCGCCGAGGCAGAGGCAACCTTGCGGATGTTGGCAACCTCGCCGTTGATGGAGCGGTTGACATTGTTGCGCACCTGCTTGACCGCCTTGGTGCCCATCAGCTCCATCGACTGTACCGGCGCTCCCATGTAGGTCAGCAAATCGCAAATCTGCTCGCTGCCTTTGAAATACACGATATAGTTGCCGCTGCGCCGCACGGTTTTGGGAGTAAACTCACATTCCGTCACCTCGCCGAGAATCTTGCTTAAATCCGCCGCGAGGTTTTTGTACGGCACACAAAACTCGGCGTGGTAGCTTTTCATCGGGTCGGACACCGAGCCGCAGCTGAGAAAGACGCCGCGGACAAAGGCTGCCGCCTGCTCCTCGCCGGACAAATTGGCACGGTTGACGCGCAGCGTAATTTCGCCGGCACTATGCCCGAAGGACTCGAACACACGCGTGCATTCCGCGCTGTCAATCAGCGAAATCCGCGTCAGCTTGGTTTCGTCCGACTTCGGGCGCAGCGAGGTCTGTTTTTCAATAATCGGCATAAACAGATTTTGCAGCAGCATGGTAATCCGTCTGCCGGCGTGTATACTTTCGGTTGTAAATACAATTTTATCGGCACGGAAGGTTCTGCCAAAAAGCAGCATTCCGTACAGCTCCGCGCGGAGTGTGTCGCGATCGAAGCTCTCCGCGCGGCAAAGCTCCTGCTTGACATCTGATGAAAACGACATAGCGATCTCCTACCGGTTCGCGTCCTTGTCAATATCGCGGTGATGCGTCACACAGCGGTAACCCAGTTGATGAAAATGCCGCTCGAACTCGCGCGCCATGGTGACGCTGCGGTGCTTGCCGCCGGTACAGCCAACGCCGACAACCAGCTCGCTTTTGCCCTCCTTGCGGTAAAGGGGCACCGCGTAATCAAACAGCGCGAGGCTATATTTGAGAAAACCGGTGGTTTCTTCGCTGCCGAGCACATAGTCGCGCACCTCCTGTTGCAGTCCTGTCAGCGGCTTGAGCTGTGGAATGTAAAACGGATTCGGCAAGCAGCGGACATCCAGCACAATATCCGCCTCCAGCGGTATGCCGTATTTAAAGCCGAAGGACATGAAGGTCAGCATGATGCTCTGCGAAGTGTTCTCCATAAACATCAGACGGACGCGTTCGCTGAGCTGCTTGTTGGACAAATAGGTGGTATCAATCATAAAATCCGCCAGCCGCTTGACAGGCACCAACAGTGCCTGCTCCCACTCCACCGCGTCTGTTACGGAGCCGTCCTTGAGCCGATCAGCCAAGGGGTGCTTGCGGCGCGTTTCCTTGTAGCGTCGGATCAGCACGTCGGTAGTGGCGTCAAAAAACAACAGCTTGACGCCTTCGCCTTCCTTCTTGAACGCTTCGATAGACGCACCCATACTTTGGTAGTTTTCATGACCGCGTACATCCACAACAACCGCCACACGCTTCATGCTTTCATCCGTAGAGCTCAGGCAAAGGTCGTACAGCGTTTTCAGCAGAGACGCGGGGATATTGTCCACACAATAATACCCGATATCCTCCAAAACATGGAGCGCGGAGGTTTTGCCGGCTCCCGACATCCCCGAAATAATAACAAATTCCATTTTTTAATTCCTTTATAGAATAATTAGCTCACATTCCAGCACATAGCCGGTCTTTTCGGCAACCTCTGTCTGCACCTCGCGAATCAGAGACTTGACGTCATGCGCCGTCGCCTTGCCGGTGTTGATAATAAATCCGGCGTGCTTTTCGCTGACGCACGCGCCGCCGTGGGACCTGCCCTTCAGACCGCACTGCTCAATCAGCGCACCGGCGAAGGCGCCCTCGGGACGCTTGAAAACGCTGCCGGCACTGGGATAATCCAAGGGCTGCTTGTCACTTCTTCTGCCGAGGAAGTCATCCATTTTAGCGCGGATTTCCTCGGGATTGCCCGGCTTCATGCGCAGCGTCACGCCGGTAATGATGCAGTCGTTGTGGCGGTACACACTGGTGCGGTAGCCAAGCGCGAGCTTGTCGCGGTCGGTTCTGCCGACCGAACCGTTTTTATCAATATGAGAAACACTGTACACAACGTCCTTCATTTCACCGCCGTATGCGCCGGCATTCATAAACACCGCGCCGCCAACCGTGCCGGGAATACCCCAGCCGAATTCCAGTCCGGTCAGTCCGTTGTTGAGGGCGAATTTGCACAGCGAAGCCAGCGTCGCGCCGGCGCCGCAAAAGACAGAGCCGTCCTCGAGCAGCGTAATCTTGCGGAAATCACCATCCAGACGGATGACGACACCGCGGAAGCCGTCGTCGCTTGCCAGAACATTGCTGCCGTTGCCGAGAACGAGATAATCCACATCCGATTCGCGGCATTCCTTGACAACAGACATCAGCTGTCCCAAATTGTTGACATTTATGTAGGTATCGGCAGTACCGCCGATTTTGAAGGTAGTGTGCTTGCTGAGGGGTTCATCCTTGCGCGCTTCACAGCCAAGAAGCTGCGCGAGATTGAAAATAATATCTGATCTGTCCATAATACTCCCTTATTGCTCATTATTCCCAGGTATCCACAATGGTTTTACCCGGGGCAGGCATCGCCGACAAATCCATGCCGAGATTGACCAGCAAATCCTGCGCGGCGTTGTAGCCCATTTTCTTCTGGCGGTTGTTCATCGCGGCAACCTCAATAATAACCGCTAAGTTTCGTCCGGGTTTGACGGGTATGGTCAGCGCCGGTACCTCGACGCCGAGAATCCGCATAACCTCATTGTCCAGTCCCATACGGTCGTACACCTTGGAATTGTCCCACAGCTCCAGACTGACGACCATGTCAATTTTTTCCTGCATTTTGACAGCGCCCATACCGAAAAGCTGGCGGGCGTTGATGATGCCGATGCCGCGCAGCTCAATAAAGTGGCGGATGTTCTGCGGCGACGTGCCGATGAGGGTGTTGACATTGGTGCGCAAAATCTCCACCGCGTCGTCCGCGACAAGGCGGTGACCGCGCTTAATCAGCTCGATGGCGGTTTCGCTCTTACCGACGCCGCTGTCGCCAATCAGCAGACAGCCTTCGCCGTAGACCTCCACCAGCACGCCGTGGCGCGTAATGCGCGGCGCAAGCTCGCGGTTCAGAAACTGTACCAGACGCGCTGTCAGGTCGGAGGTATTTTCATCGGTGGCAAAAATGGATACCTTGTGCAGCTTCGCGCTCTCAAGGATGACGTTGGTAGGCTCAATCTGACGACAGATGATAACCGCCGGCGGTCCGAAGCTGAAAATGGATTCGATGACCATCTTCTGCGCCTCGGAGCCGAAGCGTCCCAGGTAGGCAAACTCCGTGTTGCCGAGCACCTGAATACGCTTGTTGTCAAAAAACTCAAAATATCCCGTCAGCTCCAAGCCGGGACGGTTGATTTCCACCGTGGAAATGCGCGTTTGCTCATAATTGTCCGCGACATAGACCTTGTCGAGCCGGAGACGATCGACTATTTCGGATAAGGGTACTGAAAACTCAGACATACTGCCACCGCCTTTTGAATTTTAAGTATAATAACGCATCATACAATTACGTTATATTATACAACAAAATGCGGCTAAGATAAAGCCTTTTACGGAAATTTCCGACAATTATTTTAATTTTGCCGGGTCAATTTCGAAGTCATTTACTTTTAATTCTTTTTCAGAACTAAGAAATGGCACCAAAAATTTTTCATTCCCGTGCGCAAGGCTGTTACAGACGGAAAGGTAATTGATATTGACAGCCGGATTATTTTTTTTCAGCAAAATAATCTGCTCCTCCATCAGCCGCTGCACACGGTTGGCTTGCCGGAACTGCTTCATCGCGCCTTCGTCGCAGAGGGTGACATACGCAATCGGCGAAAAGGACGGCTGGGTGGAGATATAATCGACGTCGCCGCGCATCACCTCGGTGTAAACATCCTCGCTGAGCATCAGCAATTCAAGCATGGCGAGCGATAAATGAGGGATATACCGCTCATTCGCCAGACGGCAAGCCTCCTCAAAGGATGCCGCCGGCACCTCTGTGCCCCATGGTTTCTCGTCGCTTGTCAGTCGGTAAAAGGTGTAGACAAGTTCTTCACCGCGTCGGTCAACGGTGACGTTCTCTATAATTGCCGCTGTTTCGATTTGCCGCGCGTGGTCACAGCCGGTACACAATACGGCAAGCAACACAGTAAATAGTATGCTAAGCTTTCTTCGCATTTGACTTCCTCCCCACAAAAAGATAGACAAACGGCACTACCGCTGCCGCGACGAAAGTGAAAAACAGCATGAGTGCCGGCTGCATGAGTACTTCCTTAACAGCAGGAAGATAGGTTGCCGTCACATAGAGCGCCAGAATGATAGCTGTAAACAAAAGGATACTTTTCCAACTGCCGCCGCTGCCGGCACACCTTGTCATACAGCAGAGGAACAGCGAGACAATCATGAATACCGACATGGTGGCAAGCGCAAGATAAAAGCTTTCAATTCCGGCAAATACACCGAAATGCGCCACACGGGAAAGTACAAAGGTACGGTATTCCTGCCGCATGGCGTAGTCGCCGAGAGCAAACCAAATGAAAAAAAGCACGGCGGCATATTTTGCGCCTGTAAACACCAGCGCAAGCAAGGGCTGCCGAAAGCGGAAATTCCGCGTTGTTCCCGAACAGCAGGCGTACACAGCAGCTATAAACGCGGGCGTTACAAAATACAGCGTATTTTGCAGAAAGCCGCCCGCACTGCCCTCCGGCGTGAAGTGATAATGCCGAAAATCCAGCTCGGCGATACTGCCGCCGAACATCAGAAAATTGGTCAGCAGCGCAAACAAAAACAGAAAAATGCCGAAGCGTGAAATCACATTGACGCCCTTGCTTGCGGCATAGGCACAGCCAAGCAGCATCAGGGTAGTAATCAGGCAGGGAGTGACGTCCGGAAAATACTTGATGTGGAACATATCGGTATAGGGCAACAGAAAAAATACGGCGGTATAGACAAAATACATCGCGTAAAAAATCGCCACCGGCAGATGCAGACGCGGCGTACAGCAGCGTACGAGCGTCGGGACGTCGCTGTCGGTTCTGATTTTCAGCAGAATCGACGGCAAAAACAGGAGAAAGCAGATTCCCAAGCCAACCGCCAGACAAATCAGATTGAAGGTAAAGGAGGTCTGCCGGTCAAGGTCGTCATCGAGCAAAAGGATGACGGAGCAGGCGCAAAGCATCAGCGCCAGCAAAAAGCGTTTGGAAGAAAACCTAACCTCAGTTCGCATCGGGCACCTCTGTTTCGGGGAATTTCTGGACACGGATGGTATGGCGTGACAGCTTTCGCCAGCCGGCGCGGATGAACACATCTCTCATTCTCCGTAAGGAAAACGGCGACAACGAGGAAAGATACGGTACACCGAGAGAGGTTTTCGCGCACATACTGATAAGCACCACTGCTGTTGCAAGGACAATGCCCCACAGTCCCGTAAAGCCCCCCACCACAATAAACAGCAGGCGCAGCATCATAATCGGCGGATAAAGCGGCGAGGTGACATAACCGCAGATGGCGGCGGTCGCGACCATCATCAGGGTGGAGGAACTGATGATACCGGCGTTGACCGCGCTTTCGCCGATGACCAACGCGCCGACAATGCTGACGGCGTGACCGAGAGATTTGGGAATGCGCAAGCCTGCCTCCTTCATAATCTCGTAAACAATGGTGATTGCCAAGACCTCCAGCGTCACGGGAAACGGCGTTTTGGCGAGGGATTCCGAGGTGTTGATCAACAGCCATGACGGAAAATACTCCGGATGAAACTGTGCCAGCGCGACGTACAGCCCGGGCAGAAACACGGAGATAAAACAGGAAAAGTATTTTGTCAAACGAATAAACGCCGCGTAGTAGGGGCGGTTGGAATAGTCGTCCACGCCCTGAAATTCCTCGACAAAAATATGCGGCACCACCAACACAGCCGGCGTTCCGTCTACAATCACCGCAATTCTCCCTTCGGTGAGCTTGCCGCAGACGGTGTCCGGCCGCTCCGAGATACCGACGCCGGAGAACAGGCGACCGCTACCCTCGTCCTCCAAATAGTCCGAAAGATATCCTGCGGCAAGCACCGTTTCAAGGGTGCAGTCGCGCAGGCGTTGTTTTAACTCCTGCAGCAGCTGCCGCGATACACGCGATTGCAGATAGCATAGCATCAGCTGGGTGCGGCTTTCGGAGCCGACGGTCATCTGCTCAAATTTCAAATCCGGATTTTTCATGCGGCGGCGAATCAGCGACATATTGACGCGCAGCGGCTCTGTGAAGCCTTCGCGCGAACCGCGCTGCACCACCTCGCTTTCCGGCTCGCTGACGCCGCGAAAGCTGTAACCCTGCACACCGATTGCGTATAAGGCGTCAGCGCCGTCCACCATCAACACCGCAAAGCCGGAGGTGATATAGGATATGATTGCATCCGGAGACGTCAGCGCTATCACGTCAGAGGACGCCATCACGGACTGAAAAATCCGTTCGGATACGGCGGCAGCGTCATCGTTTCCGAAGTCGAATACCAGCAGAGGATTGAGGACGCTTTGCGAAAGCTGCTCCTTATCCACCATGCCCTCCATACCGAACACCGCAACACGGACGCCGCAGCGGGATTTGAGCGCGAACTCTCGGACAGATAAATCCGCCGATCCGTCAAATTGAGCTTGCAGACTGTTTTTTATTTCTTTTATCGAATATTTCATACTATCACCACTGATACTGTCCGCAGTTTTTTTCAAAATATACGGCATAATCCTCCAAAGCCGGTCAATAATAGGCTTGGTGATACTATGATGATATCCATTCTGCGCACAGTGATTCTTTACGCGTTTATTATTTTTGCGATTCGCCTGATGGGAAAACGGCAAATCAGCGATATGCAGCCAAGCGAGTTAGTGGTGACGCTTGTCATTTCGGACATCGCCTCTCTGCCGATGCAGAATACCTCACAGCCGCTGCTCAGCGGTGTCATTCCGGTGCTGGTGCTCGTGGCGCTGGAAATCGCGGCAAGCACACTGATGCTCAAAAGCCGCCGGTTTCGCCGCCTGATTTGCGGCAATCCGGTCGTTGTAATCGAGGACGGCAAGCTGCTGCAAAAGCAATTGAAACGCTTGCGGATGAGTGCGGAGGATTTACTGGCACAGCTGCGGCTGCAAAACATCTTTTCCATCGACGAAGTGCAGTACTGCATTGTGGAGACCAACGGCTCGCTCAGTGTGCTGGAAAAACCACAGCACCGTGTTCCCACCGCAGAGGACTTAGGGGTAACCATCAGCGACAGCAAGCTCGAAGCGCTGGTTGTCAGCGATGGTGAGCTTCTTCGGGAAGGGCTGCAGCTGTGCCAAAGCGATCAAGAACAAATCAACAATATTCTTCAAAAGAATCATAAGAACCTCAGCGAAGAATTCCTGTTGACGCTGAACGGTGCCGGTCAATATCGCATCATTTCAAAGGAGACAACATGAAACGACTGATTATTTCCGTGCTGCTAATGACCGGCTGCGTTATCGGCGCCGTGTCACAAACATCGTTTATCAGCGGCGCAACAACACGGTATCTCGACGCTATCGAAGTCATTGACAGAGATATGCGCCGTGACGACTTTCAGAAAGCGCTTGATGGCTGTTCCGCCATTGACAGGCAATGGAGCAAAAGCGCTTCCGAAATTGACGCGTTGCTGATTCACGATTATGTGGACAGCGTCGGGGTTAGCATCGCGCAAATGAAGGTACACATCGAAAACGGCAACCCTGACCTGTATTTTGCGGAAAGCCAAAAGGCAAAAAGGGCACTCGCTTCCATTCGGGACAGCGAGTACCCTAACGCGGAAAACCTTCTTTAGACGACACCGTACCGATGGGTGGTATTGCCGCAGAAAAAGAGGTCCGACAAATGTCGAACCTCTTGGTAAACATAAAATTATTTGGATTTTTTTGCCGCTTTTCTGTGCTGCCACATTACCCACAGGGGACCCGCGATGCAGAGAGACGAATAGCAACCGGAGATAATGCCAATCATCATCGGCAGAGCAAAGCCCTTGACCGAGGAGATATTGAAGATGATTGCGAGAATATATACCGTCATAATCGCGACAAGGGTGGTGACAGAAGTCATGATGGTACGCTTCATGGTCTTGGTAGCGGACACATTGAATACCATACCAATGTCAAGCTTTCTGCCCATCAGCTTGCGCTCCTCACGGACACGGTCGTAAATAACGATGGTGTCGTTCAGGGAGTAGCCGAGAATCATCAGAACAACCGCGATGAAGTTGGAATCAATCGGCATACGGAAGATGACGTACAGGAAGTAAATCATCGCGATATCGTGGAACAGCGCAACCAGCGCCATGACACCGGCGGAGAGACCACCGATTTTCTTGAAGCGGATGGTGACGTAAAGCACCATGAGGATACTTGCAATCGCAACAGCAGCCAAGCACTTGAGCAGGAAGCTGAAGCCCATAGAAGCGTCAACAGAATTCGCTTCGAGGTTGACAAAGTTATTGTCGGGATACTGTGCCTGCAAATCCTTTTCGAGGTTCTTCTGAATCTCGGTTTCGATGGAGTTGTTGCCGGAGAACTGTACGGAGACATTCTTGCCGGTGTTGCCCATCAAATCCTCGGAAAACGAGGTGGTGATTCTGTCAGTGGTTTTGTCCTGAATAAAGTCATACAGGTCACTTTGGTTCACGGGATGATCCGCGTCCTCGGTGTAGCTGAAGGTCAGCGTCGCACCGCCGGAGAACTGGATATCCAGGGTGGTGCCGAAGATGAAGTTGCAGATAATACCAATCAGGATGATGCCCAGCGAAATACCAAAGAAGATTTTCTTGTGACCGACAAAGTCGATAATCTTTCTGCCGCGGTTGAACTTTTCACTGATTTCCTGCTCGGTCATCTGTACCTCAGGGGAAGTTTTTGCATCATTTTTCATCTTTCGCACCTCCAAACAACCAATTTTTGCGAAGAGGCTTGAAGCCCGCGATACTTCTGAGCATCACTCTGGAGAAGAATACGCCCATGATGAAGTTCGAAATAACGCCGACGAGCAGCGTATAACCAAACGCGTAAATCGTACCGGTGGTGGACTCACCGAAGATGAAGGACAGAATGTTGGACGGTCCGAATACCAGCATCAGAATGATGGATACGATGACAACGGTCATGTTACCGTCGATAATCGCGGACAGGGAGTTTTTGGTACCCTTGTCCAGAGCGCCGTCGAGGGTTCTGCCGCCGCGAAGCTCTTCCTTGATACGCTCGGCGGTGATAACGTTACAGTCAACACCCATACCGATGGAAAGAATCAAGCCCGCGATACCGGGAAGCGTCATGGTGAAGGACGGAAATGCCGGGAAGTAACCGGAAACCGCCGCGATGGAAAGTCCCATCTGTCCAATCAGCGAAATAATCGCGATGAAGCCGGGCAGACGGTAGAAAACGAGCATGATAACCGCAATCAGGATGAAGGCGATGACTGCCGCGTAGCCCATAGCGGTCAAAGCATTCGCACCAAGTGTCGGCGCGATGTTGCCGTAGTTGGATGTTTCCAGCTGGAAGGGAAGCGCACCGGCGTTAATCTTCTGCGCAAGCTGTGTTGCTTCCTGCGCGGTGAAGCTGCCGGAAATCTGCGCCTTACCGTCAGAAATCGTCGCCTGAACGGTAGGAGCGGAGAGCATAATGTCATCCATCCAAATAGATACGACCTGATTGAGATAGGTGGTAGTGATTTCCTGGAAGGTTTTCGCGCCTTCCTCGTTGAGCGTCAGGCTGACAACATACTGTGCCTTGCCGCTGTCGTCCTGATAATACTGCGCCTCCGCGCTCTGTACGCCGGAACCGTCCATCAGAACCGTTTCGGTGTCACCTGTCGGTGTTTTGTACACATAGTTGCCGTCGGAACCCATCTCGGTGTTGGCATAGGAATTGCCGGGACGGAAGGTGAGCTGCGCCGTCGAGGAAATATCCTCAATCGCGCTTACCGCGTCGAAATTCTGCTCGTCAGACTTCCAGGGGAAACGCACAATGATTCTGTCGCTGTTTCTGTCAGCGTACAGCTCATAGTCGGTGATGCCCTGTGAAATCATACGAAGCTCAATGATGGATTTTGCCGATTCCAGCTGTTCATCAGTCGCGTCATAGTTGTCGGCAGGCTTAAATGTCGCCTCTACGCCGCCCCTGATGTCAATGCCCCATCGAATGTCGCCGATACCTTTGAGTACTGTGTTTTTGTTGTCGCCCGTATAGTAGGATACTCCGAAAATCGCAGTAAACGAAAAGGCAAGTATCAGCACAGCAACAATGAAGAACACTGGCTTGGGTACTCTTTTCATGCCTTTTGAACCTCCGTATTATAATTATCCGCAAGAAAACAATGCCCTGTTACGAGGGCATACTTACAGACGTAACAGAGTTATTATATGATTTTTTTGGCAAATTGTCAATGGAAATGTAAATATTTAATATGAAAAGTTTATCTTTAGCAAATCTGCATAAATTCAGGGGTGAAAAATTGTAAGGCAATTTCATGCTTCCGCTCGTTTCAGGCGTTCAACCTTCACCGTCTGCTCTGCATAAAGAAAGGGCTGCCGCGTGAAGCGCCATAATAGCGGTCATTCCGAGTGAAATGACCGGTACGCTTCGGGCGGCAGCCCCTGTATTCCCTGACAATCAGGAATCTCAGTCCTTTAGTTTCGTGATGATTTCGCGTGTATACACTATTTATTCAGCAGCTTCTCACAAGCGGCAAGCTTCGCGCAGGTGCAGAAAATATCCATCGCCAGCTCCAGCTCATGGTTGGGCGGGAAGGTCGGCGCGATACGGATATTGCTGTCGTGAGGATCCTTGCCCAGCGGATAGGTTGCGCCCGCTCCGGTCAGCACCACGCCCGCCTCGCGGCACAGCGCGACAACACGGCTTGCCGTGCCCTCAAGCACGTCGACGCTGACAAAATAACCGCCGTTCGGATTTGTCCATTTCGCGGTCGCGGTGGGCTTGAGCTCCTGTTCCAGCGTGTTGAGCACAATGTCAAACTTTGGTCTGAGCACCGCCTTGTGCTTCTTCATATGCTCCATCAAGCCCTTGTAATTGCCGAAATAGCGGACATGGCGCAGCATATTCAGCTTGTCATAGCTGATAATCTGGTAGCTGTAACGGTTGGCAAATACCCTCATGTTATTGGAGGACGCCGACATTGCCGCGACGCCCGCACCCGGGAAGGTGATTTTGGAGGTAGAGCAAAACTGAATCGGCAAATCGATATTGCCGGTCTTTTTGCACTCGTCCACAATGTTGAGCAGCTTGTCGGGGGTATCGGTGATATCGTGGATGCAGTACGCGTTGTCCCAGATAATGCGAAAATCCTTCGCCTTCGGCTTCAATGCCGCGAAACGTCTGACGGTGTCATCGCTGTAAGTAATGCCGGTCGGGTTGGAGTACTTCGGCACACACCAGATTCCCTTGATGCTCTCGTCCTCCGCCACAAGTTGTTCAATCATGTCCATATCGGGACCGTTCTCATCCATCGGGATGGGAATCATCTCAAAGCCGTAGTATTCGGTAATGCCGAAATGTCTGTCGTAACCGGGCACAGGACAGAGGAACTTTCTGTCGGGCACCTCGTACCATGGCTTGCAGCCCTCGACAATCGGCTTGGTCATCATGCAGGAAATCGCGTCAAACATCATATTCAGGCTGGAACAGCCGCCCACCATGACGCTGTTGGCAGGTACCTCCAGAATTTCTCCGAACATCTTGCGGCTTTCGTCGATGCCGTGCAAAATACCGTAGTTGCGGATATCCAGTCCGTCTTCTCCGACGAACTCCGACTTGCTGTTAATCACATCGAGCATCTCAAGAGAAAGGTCAAGCTGCTCCTTGCCGGGCTTACCGCGCGCCATATTCAGAGAAAGTCCCTTGCTCTTTTCTTCCTTAAAACGACACATCAGCGCGTCGTATTCACGCTCAAGTTCCTGAGCACTGCATTTCAAGTATTCCATTTCCGCATTCTCCTTTGAAAGATTGTCTTTCTCAACCCTTTCTATTTTAATACAATCTCGACAGAAACGCAAGTCTTTTTTGCGAATCCTGCAATTTTGTCAGAAAAGATAAGAAAAAACAGGCTCACCAAGCAATTGCTTAGTGAGTCTGTTGAAATATTTCTTGCTATAATATTCAGAAAATGCAGTTTGGTGATACCGGATATTACTTTTCCTTATTCGAATCCGACTGAGAGTAATAACCGTAGCTGCTGTAACCGCCGTAGCCGTAGTTGCTGTAGTAGCCGTACTTGTAATACCGGTAGTAGCCTCTGCCGTACTTCTTGTGTACGGGCGTACAGCCAACCTTCAGAAAACCGAGAATCTTGGAATCCGCCAACTTGATGCTCTCCATCATCTTTTGAATGTCACCGTGTGTGGTGGAGCGCTCTCTGAGTACGAGTACAAATCCGGCAAGCTTATCCTTGAGCAGCAACGCGTCGGACACAACACCAACGGGCGGTGTATCAAAAATAATATAGTCATAATCATTTTTGACGCTCTCCACCAAATCATTGAAGCGCTTGGAGCAGAGCAACTCCGAAGGGTTGGGCGGTATCGTACCGGAGGTCAGAATATCGAGGTTAGGCAGAACATCACGATGCACGACATCATCAAACTCCGCCATGCCACCGACAACATTGGATAAGCCAACCGAGTTCTCTAACTTGAAAATATTATGAATATTCGGACGACGCAGGTCACAGTCCAGCACCAGCACCTTTCTGTCCGTTTTGGAGAAGGAAATCGCTAAGTTGGAGGAAACCGTACTTTTACCTTCACCCTTGGCATAGCTGGTAACGGCGAAAAATTTCTGTTCCTCCGCGGACAGTGAAAACATGATATTGGAACGCGCGCTTTTATACGCCTCAACAATAGCAAATTTTGTATTGTCGGAAATAGTGACTTCCGCAGCGTTGGATTGCTTCTTGGTACTCTTTTTCTTGCTGTCTTTTTTCTTCAGCTTAATCTTAAACGCCATATCTTAATTTCCCCCGCTTTCAAAATCTGGAATCTCCGCAAATACGGGAATATGGTACAACTCGGCAAGATCCTCATCGGGCTTGATGGTGGTATCAATGAGCTCAAGCAGAACAGAAATCAGACAAGCCGCAATTAATCCTACCGCAAAACCGATTAACGTATTTTGCATTTTATTCGGTGAGATTGGCGCGCCTGCCGGCTTGGCGGTACGGATAATACCCAACTGACCGTACATAAAGTTGTCATGGAAGACCTCATTGCACATATCGGCAATCTGATTGGCAACACTGGCGCATCTCTCCGGATCGCTGCCGTTAGCGGTTATGGTGATATAGAAGGTGCCGTTGACTGTCGCAAAGCTGACACCGCAGCCATTATACAGTGTCGTAATTTTGTCGGAGTTCTGAAACAGCGTCACACAGATACTCGCCAAAGTGGAGGAACCGCTGATATCAGAGTTAAAAATTTTCTGCGCCACTTCGTTATTGCTGGAATTCGAGTCAGCGGAGCCGGACGACTGCGCGGTTGCACCCGCGGTACCGGAGCTATCCGACGCTGCTTTTTTATTATAGTTTTGTACGAAAATCATGGTCGAAGAGCTGTACTGTGGGGTGATGAAAAAATTAGTATACAAAAAGGTCAGCAAACCCGCAACAAGCGCAACCAAAATAATAAATCGAATTCGGTGCAGCAGGATGCCCAGAATTCTTTGAATGGTAATATTACTTCCCATTTCTTATCTCCTTTTGTTTTCTGATTTATAACGCACAAACGTATACGATAGCATTATATATCATTTCTCGACAAATATAATTCTTTTATAGAATTATATTTCTTCTTTTTAGAGAAAAATAAAGGAAGCCGCAGCCTCCTTTATTCATCACTTTACCGTTATCCGACAACATTGAGCAAAACGCCCGCCGCAACCGCAGAGCCGATAACACCGGCGACATTCGGTCCCATGGCGTGCATCAGCAGGAAATTACCGGGGTTTTCCTGCTGACCGACCTTCTGTGACACACGTGCCGCCATCGGGACAGCGGATACACCGGCGGATCCAATCAGCGGATTGATTTTACCGCCGGTCAGCTTATACATAATCTTGCCGAAGAGCACGCCGAAGGCGGTGCCCATACAGAAAGCAATCAGACCGAGCGCGATGATTTTGAGGGTATCCAACTTCAGGAAATTTGTACCGGAGGCGGTGGCGCCGACGGTGGTGCCGAGGAAAATGGTGATGATATTCATCAGCTCATTCTGCGCCGCCTTGGCAATACGCTCCACAACGCCGGATTCCTTGAAGAGATTGCCCAGCATCAGCATACCGACCAGCGGAGCCGCATCGGGCAGGAAAATCGCAATCAGGATGACAACGATAATCGGGAACAGAATCTTTTCGAGTCGGGAAACGGGACGGAGCTGTTCCATGACAACACCGCGTTCTTTCTTGGTCGTCAGCAGCTTCATAATCGGCGGCTGAATAATCGGTACCAGCGCCATATAAGAATATGCCGCGATTGCGATAGAGCCGAGCAGATGCGGTGCGAGCTTGGTGGTGACGTAAATCGCGGTAGGACCGTCCGCACCGCCGATAATGCCGATAGCGCCGGCCTCGGCTTCCGTGAAGCCGAGGAAAACAGCGCCGGTAAAGGTAATAAAGATACCAATCTGAGCCGCCGCGCCGAGAATCAGGCTCTTGGGGTTGGCAATCAGCGGACCAAAGTCTGTCATACAACCGATGCCAAGGAAAATGAGCGGCGGATAGATGCCGAGCTTGACGCCCTGATAGAGGTAATACAGCAAGCCGCCGTAGGTGGGATCCTCATAATAAATCTTGCCGCCGATTTCCTGCACCACATGACCTGCCGCAGCAGGATCATTGGCGGACGGTATTTCGACAAGGTTGATGTGAGGCGCCGCCATAATCTCGGGATAGAGGTTGACAAGCAGCATACCGAAAGCAATCGGCAGGAGCAAGAGCGGCTCATACTGTTTTTTGATTGCGAGATAAAGCAGGAAGCAGGAGATGCCGATCATCACATAATTCTGCCAGCCGAGACTGACTAAGCCGGAGCTTTCGTAAATACCCCGAATTGCTTCCAAAAAACCTGTTAATATTTCCATAAATCAAACCGAACCTTTCCGAATTTTTCGCCGTCCGACGCTAAAACGGGCGTGTATTGTCCAGCACGCCGGCATTTGCCCATGCGGAGCGGCCGCCTGCTTTTCGGATGCTTTTGATCCGCGCCTTCTGCGAACCGCCGTACATCGACGCGACCGCCGCCGCGATGACGGCGACAACCTCTTCGGGAATGTCATCACCGGCGGAAGCCGTCCGCGACACAGGCGCAGGCTCGGAAGTCACTGATGTAACGGTTTTCTTAGGAGGCGGTGTCTGGTCCTTCTTCTTTTTTTTGCCGGCTCCCTGCGCTTTCCCGACAAGAAAGCTGTACAGCTTGATGACGAGAATCAGCAGCAACAGTACGGCAAACACGACCACAAAACCGGTCAGAATCACCTTAGCGGAAGCGATACCCTTTTCTGCCATCGTCAATTCGGCAGCGTGTACGACATTCATACCGCTCAATACCATAAAACGACCTCCCATTGAATAAAAACTGCATACATTGATATTATACTTGAATTTGGGATTATTTTCAATATCAAATCAATTTCGCGAGAGATTTCGTCGTTTTTACCAAATAATCAAGGTATAACTATTTCTTTTCGTAAAAAACACTCCGAGTAAGCAAATGCTCTCGGAGTGTAGTGGTCAGATAATAATACAAATTAAGCCGTTGCAGCCGTCATTGATAATTTTTTCAATCGTCTCCCCTATCTTGCGGCGCGCGTCGGCAGGCATCCGGTAAAGCTTGTTGTGCAAGCCCTCGTTGACAAGCTCGTGCACAGACTTGCCGAAGATATTGCTCTCCCAAATTTTTTCGGGACTCTCCTCAAATTCCTTTAGCAGATAGGACACTAATTCCTCGCTTTGCTGTTCGGAGCCGACAATCGGCGTCACCTCCGTCTGCGTTTCCACACGCATCAGGTGAATCGAAGGCGCGCTCGCCTTGAGTCGGATGCCGTATTTGCCGCTTTGCTTGATAATCTGCGGTTCATCCAACGTCAGCTCCTCGAGCGTCGGCATCACAATGCCATAGCCGGTCTCCTTGACCTGTTCGTAAGCCTGCGCGATTTTGTCATACTCGCGCTGTTTTTCGGACAGGCTTTCCAGCAGTTGCATCAGGACACATTCATCCGCGATTTCCATGCCCGTCTGTTCGGAAAGCACCTTGAAGAAGAGCTCCGGCGCAAGTGTGACGGTGATTCCGGCGCTGCCGCTGCCGAGGTCAATCGCTTTCAGGGCTGCGGAGGTGATATAATCACACTCCGCGATTTTGGAGACGGTTTCCTGAATCTCCCGGATTTTTTCCATGTGCTGCGCCGCGCCGCGAATACAGTCAATGACGGCGGATTTCAGCCAATGCTCCTGCTTCAGTGAAATCAGCCAGCGCGGAATATCCACCTTGATTTCACGGATGGGAAACTCAAACAACAGCTGTGCCAAGACGTGCTTGATGGCATTTTCGTCAAGCTCGACACAGTTGACCGGCAAAACAGGCACCTGGTAACGCGCGGCAAGCTCCTCGGCAAGCGATTTGGCGCGTTCACCCTCGGGGTGGGCGGAGTTCAGCAGGAGAATAAAGGGCTTGCGGATGGCTTTCAGCTCGTCAATGACGCGTTTTTCGCTCTCCTCATAATCCTCACGCGGAATCTCACCGAAGGAACCGTCGGCTGTAACGACCAAGCCGATGGTGGAATGGTCGGTAATCACCTTGCGCGTACCGATTTCCGCCGCCTCGTCAAAGGGCATTTCTTCCTCTGACCACGGCGTTTTGACCATACGCGGCGCATCCTCCTCGCTGTGGCCGAGGGCTGAGGGGACAAGATAGCCGACGCAGTCAATCATGCGCACCCGGAAGGCGGCACTGTTGCCGAGGTCGATTTCAACGGATTCCTCCGGAATGAACTTCGGTTCGGTGGTCATGATGGTTCTGCCGGCAGAGGACTGCGGCAGCTCGTCAACCGTGCGGCGGTACACCTGCTCGTCACGGATGTTCGGCAGCACCAGCGCGTCCATGAAACGTTTGATAAAGGTGGATTTGCCTGTGCGCACCGGTCCGACGACGCCGATGTAGACGTCGCCGTCGGTACGCTGTGAGATGTCCTGATAGATGCTTCTCTCTTCCATCGCTTTCCCCTCCTCAGAGCTTCGGTATCAACAGCATCTGAGCGCTGTCGAGTTCAATGGTATCTCTGTTGTTCTCTTGCATCAGCAGGTCAAGTCGGGTGTTGTGCGCCTTGGCGATGCTCCAGAGGTTTTCGCCTTCGCCGGCGTAGTACAGCGTCAGAGTGCAGTTGTCCGATGCAATCGGCTGATCCTCCGCGATTTCGACCTCCGTCACCACACGCACGGTCTCGTTTTTCATGGCACCGCCGGTGATTTTCAGCTCCATACGGATTTCGGCGGTATTGTCATCGGCAAGGCGGTAGCTCAGTCCGGCGGCACGCGCTTTGCCGAAGGTCAGGCTGTCACACCCGTCGGCAGACGCGAGACGGTGCTCATAGTCGCAGCTGCGTTCTACAAACAGCGGAACGTTTTTCTCGTCCAATGCCAGCATACAGAGGTTAATTTTGCCGCTGACCTTGACGCCGCCGTCGATGGCAGCGGTGTTCAGCGTCAGGCTGTCCGCGTAAATATCGAGAATTTTGGCAATCCTGCCACTGTCCACGCGCATTGTCAGCTTCTCCATAAATCCTTCGGCGACCGGATGCACCTCGGTGACAGCGCGGAGGTTGTCAAATTGCGGCACACAGACATAATCGGTGGAATACGCGTCGCAGATGAGGGTTTCCTCACGCGACGCGTATCCCTCACCGGTCATGCAGAGCTTGGCGTCCAGAATGATGAGGGGCTTTTCACTCATCACATCGTTTTTCAGGCGGACGTCATAGGACATCACCTCACAGCCGAGAAGGTTGTGCGTATTTTCATCCACGCCTTCGCAGTCGATAATCTGGTTGAAGGGCAGAAGGTATTCTAACTTCGCGGTTTCTCCGGTCTCCACATCACAGAGATAAAACATCCGCAGATTCAGCTCGCCGTTGATCATCAGCTTGCCGGTGACCGCCTTGACGTCGTTGACGCCGGCGGTGACAGAGGTGTGGAGAATCGCCTCCACCGGCGGCTTATCGGCGGCGGAAATCTCCTCGCTGACAGTGAACTGCTCCTGACAAAACGCCTGCAGATCGGCACAGTCAAGGCGCCGTTCGAGCACCTGCAGATTTTCCGGCGGTGTATACAGGCTGACGCTTTCCGTCGCCAGCACCTTGACGTACAGTGAAAAAGCGCCGTGCATCACCAGCCTGCGCGGACTGAGCGCCCGACAATTTATGTACTCGGGCTTGGTAGCGGTGAGGACAGCATAGGTTTCGGGGGTGTCGCGCAGGGAAAAGCTCTGCGAAAAATTGACGCTCTGCTCGCAGCAGCGGATGGTATCGTGATCTCCCTCGACATACAGCACATTGACCACACAGAAGCCGTCCACCCGAAGCTGTCCGCCAGAAAGAGATTTTGTTTGCAGCTTGGGCGTCAGCGAGCATTTGAGGATTTTTTTGATATCGGGACAGTAGTCCGGAAGCGTCAAATCGACGTCCGCAAGCTGCTCCGCTACGGTGTCAAGTACAGTGACGGGCATCCGCAGACAACGGTTCTCCGGCGAGTATTCCATATTTTCTCTCTCCTTTTGTTTGATTATTAACAGTGTATGAGAGAGCGCGTGAAAATATACGCAAAAAAGACCGGCCCCGAAGGACCGGTCTTAGAAAAATTAAAGAATATCAGTCTGCAAGATGTCTTTGGATGGCAGTAACATCGGAAACGTCAACCATGCCGTCTCCGTTGAATTCGCCGACGTCCATCTGGTCGTCATTGAACAGTACGAATTCCGCGTTATAACGCTGAATCAGGGTAGCGTCGGTGATATCCAGCTTGCCGTCAAAATTCACATCGCCCTTGACGCGGTCGGCTTCGCCGTTGGGAATAATCATTGTCACGGGAGTGTAATAGAATTTGCTGAAGCCGCTCTTTTTGTTGAGCTGCTGATCCTTGGCGGCGTCAACCGCGTAGCCGGTGACATCGTTGTCATTGATCACACCGAGGATAATCAGGTTGAGATTGACGGTGGTTTCACCGGTGCCGATGACGTCGAAGGTCACGATAACAAAATCCTTTTCCGCACGGAAATTGACGGTATTGGTGTTGGTGAAATTGCCCTTAATGGTACCGACAGAATTTTCCTGTGCCTTTGTACCGGAGAGATTCGGCTGCAGCTTATTGAGGTTCGCCTGATTGAAGCGGAGCTTGGAGGAGTCGTAGGTCAGCTCCCACTGCGCGTTAATCAGATTGTAGTAAGAGCCGAGCTTGTACGCAACGGTGACCGTAGAGGAATCGGTGGAAAGCAGACGCTCCGCCGACGGGAAGATGTTGGAGGTCGCCTTGACGGTGATGGCAGGCTTAGCCTGACCGGAACCAAACTTCGTGTTGGTGGTATAACTGAGGTTGGTGAAACCGGACTGGCTCTTCAGGTTCTTGACAGAACCGCTGTCCACCAGATAGCCATGGTCTTCGTTGGCGTTGATCAGACCGAGAATATCCACATTCAGGTTGACCGAAGCGGTGCCGGTGGCAAGGGTGTCAAAGGTGACGCGGACAAACGCCTTTTCCGCAGCAAAGGAGGAAGGTGTCGTGCTGGAATTCGCGCCCTTGATTTTGCCCTTGGTGGATTCCTTGGCGGTGGCGCCGTTGGCGTAGGGCATGATTTTGCCGGTAGCGGTGCTGTTGTAGCTGAGCTTTGAGGTGTCGTAGGTCAGCGTCCACTCGGAGTTGAGTAAATCTATGTTGGACTTGAACAGATACTCAACGGTGACCTGCGTACCGGTTTTGGTGATGGTTTTGGAAGCGGCAGGGAAGAAATTCGAGGTGGCGTTGACAGTGAGCTTGTCGTCGACGGAAGGCGTGCCGTTGACAACCGCCGCCGCGCCGCTGATATTGTTGGCGCTGAAGCCGGAGGCAGTGATGGTTTGCTTGACGCCGCCGGAGACCGCGTTCTCAAAATTGAGCACACCGCCGCTCTTGTAGCCGACAGAAAGCTCCTCGACATTCAGATTGACGCTCGCGTTGCCCTTGCCGATGACCTCAAACTCCGCCTGAACAAACGGCTTGGAGGACTTGAAGTTATACAGGCTGTCAACATCCGAGAAGGTACCGTATACGACATTGTTGTACACGTTGGTAGTGCCGCTGATATTGGGCATTAACGCGGACTTGTCCGTCTTGAGGCGAAGCTTGGACGTATCATAGCTGAGGCTCCACTGACCGTTGACCAGATCCATGCCGGACTGCAGGTTGTAGGTGACGGTGACAGTGCTGCCGGTCGCTGTGATGGTGCTGCCATCCAGAATATTGGAGGTGGCGGTGACGACAGTTTTGTCGGAAACAGAGCCGCCGCCCTGTGTGGTAGGCTGGGTAGGAGCCTGCGTGGGAGCCTGTGTAGGCGCCTGAGTGGGAGCCTGAGTGACAGGCGGAACATAGGAGCCGCCCTTGCCGATTCTGGCGAAGTCGGCAGTGAGGTTATCGGGGTCGCTCTTCTCAAAGCTGTTGAATTCCTGCGACTCGGTATCGGGCTGATCCGCGTTGTCATTCATAGAAAGGTCATAGGGCAGGCAGTCCATACCGGACTTGCCCATGGTGGCGATCAGCATAACGCCGAGGCCGGAGGAAGAAACGTCGGAAGCGGTCACGCCGAGCTTATCAAGCGGAATGGACATCTCGTAGTGGAAATCCATGGTAGAGCTCTTGTGTCCCTTGGAGTTGAAATCAACCCATGCGGCGGAATCGTCCTGCATATCGCCGATGACACGGGAGTTGTTTTTGCCGTAAGCGCCGTTGATGCCGTTGACGCTGCTGCTCTTGATGCCGAGGCCATACTTGAAGCTGATGCCCGCGGTGGCAGAGGTAGCGATTTCCTTGGGGTTCAGACCGGAGGCGTTACCGCTGTAAATAAACGGTCCGTTGGCGCCGTTTGTGGAAATGGCAATCATTCTGTTAAAGCTGTTTTCGATGGTGATGCCGGTGTCCCAGAGAGTGCCGCCGGTGGTCAGCTTGCCGCTGTTGCCGATGGCGTCAGACTTGCCCGTATCAATCGCGATGAAGAACGGAACGTTCATGGTCTGGTAAAGAATACCCTGCGACAGCGGATAGTTGTCATTCGGCGCGACAACATCCTGGACGTTGGTCATCTCCCACATCAGATAGATGTTATTGGAGTCGTAGGCGCCGTAGAGGGTGTAGAGGTCAATCGGCACCTCGTACATGGAATTATCGCGGTAGACACGGGGGTCGTCGTTCGCGGCACCCTGAGCGATAATCATGGAGCTGTCCCAATCGCCGATGTCGCCGTCAACACTGATGGTTTTTTGCACACCCGGCCCGTTGGGGTTGGTTTTGTACTGACTCGCCAGTCCCTGGTCGGCGGCATGGACGGTAAAGGCTACCGAAAATG
>JAFUUV010000266.1 GCA_017471345.1 Ruminococcus sp. | reverse complement strand
TACAGAGAAGAAAACGGTAGGCTTGTCATGCCTGTGACCGTTCGTCTAAATCATGCAATCGCTGATGGCTATCTGGTTGCAAACGTATTTCGTCTCTTGGAACAAGAAATCAAGTCTTTCATGAAGCTTTAATCGCTAAATTCTGATTTACAGCATTAATCTATACTATAGCAGGCAGCCTTATATGAGGTTGCCTGCATATTTATGCCCTGATACAAATCGCAAACTACGTTTTTCTCCTGTTTCTTATATAATATAGGTAACGAAGTAAAGAATATAAAGTCAATTTATTTCAAATGAGTTTGAACCATCCATTAACATAGACCGGTCAATTTGTTGTTTCCCCAATTAAAAGAGAACAATACAAAATCATAGGCAACCTTTGATTGTAAAAGGTTGCCTATGATTGATTAATTTGGTTTTTATAATCAAGCCCAAAATCTTCCATAGACTTGATAATTGGGCGCATACTTTCACCTAAGTCGCTGAGCGCGTATTCCACTCTCGGCGGCACTTCGGGATAAACCGTGCGAGTAATAATACCGTCCTCTTCCATTGAACGAAGACTGTCGGTCAGCACCTTTTGGCTGATACCGTCAAGGCTCTTTTTCAGTTCATTAAAGCGCCAAGGTCGTTGGAGCAGATTGCGGAGAATCAACAGCTTCCATTTGCTGCCTATCAGACTAACGGTTGTCGCTACGGGGCAATCGGGTAATTCAGCTTTGGTTTTCATAACGCGCCTCCTTATGAAACTTTGTTTTAATGATATTATAACAGACTTTTTGCGTGTTGTCGATAGGTTACAAAAAGGTGACTGAGTAATCAAAAAGTGCGTACTTGTTAAGCCGTTCGCCGAACCGTATAATAAAATTACAAACTATGAAAGGAGAAACGGTTATGGCATTATCAAATATTGCTTCTTGGACAAAGGGCGGCAAAAGTGCAGCCTGCGGCACTGCCGAAAAAGCTGCGGCTTGCGGTACTGCTGAGAAGGCAAGCGCTTGCGGCACTGCCGAAAAGGTTTCCGCCTGCGGTTCTGCCTGCGGCTCAGGTGACAAATAATTGTCCGTAATGCCCTCTGAATATTTCGGAGGGCGGTTATGTCATCATCAGCTTTTGCTGTTTATATAAAAGAGGTAAGCATATGAAACCCTATTTTTCATTTCAATGGCATATTACAGACGAATGTGACCAGCGCTGTAAGCATTGCTATATTTTTTCCGACGGCAAGCATAACTGCCTTGCTTCGATGTCGTGGGAGCAAATGAAGGAGACATTTTTTAATTGTCTTGATTTTTGCGAGGTATTCGGACGGACGCCGTATTTTTATCTGACAGGCGGCGACCCGATACTGCACCCGGATTTTTGGCGCTTGCTGGAGCTGTTCCACGACCACGATGTAAAATTCACAATTCTCGGCAACCCTTTCCATCTCAATGAGCAGGTGTGCCGTGAGTTAAAATGGTTCGGCTGCGAAAGGTATCAGCTCTCGCTTGACGGCTTGCGTGAGACGCACGACTGGTTCAGAAAGCCCGGCTCCTTTGACTGTACACTCGAAAAGATTAAGTGCATTAACAAAGCGGGAATTCGTTCGGTGATTATGACAACTGTTTCTAAAACGAATATGAGCGAGATAACGGGTATCATCGACGCTGTTGTCGCGGCAGGAGCAAATGTATTCGCTTTCTCCCGATATGTTCCGAGCGGCGGCGATTTGGACGCGAGTATGACGGCACAGGAGTACCGATCCCTGCTTGCCACCTGTGATAAAAAATTTAAGGAATATGAAGCAGAGGGCTGTGAAACGTACTTCAATAAAAAAGATCACCTATGGACATTGTACGAATACGAAACAGGAGAGTTTACGATTCCTGAAAACGCAGAAAAGGGAATGGTTTACGGCGGCTGCAACTGCGGCGCTTGCCACATCACGATTTTGCCGACAGGCGATATTTTTGCTTGCCGCAGAGTGGCACAGAGCAAAGTCGGCAACGTATTTGAGGACAGGCTTGCGGACGTTTGGCTGACCTCGATGGAGAGATACAGGGAGTTTGACAAGTTCTCAAAATGCAGCCGCTGCAAGCTGCTTGCGTGGTGCAGAGGTTGTCCGGCTGTGGCAAAGGGCGTGAACGGCAGCTTTTATGCTGAGGATCCACAGTGCTGGGCGAGTGAAGAAAACGGATTGTTGAGGAGTGTTGAAGGATGAAAGCGGTTGTTCTGACAAAGCCGACCAAAGTGGAGGATGTTGTTTTATCCGATGTGGAGATTCCAAAGGTAAAGCCCGGTTGGGTGCTTGTCAAAATCAAAGCGTTTGGACTGAACCACAGCGAGCAGATTTTAAGAGAATTTGAGATAGAAAACGACTATATTCAAAAGCCTGTTATTCCCGGGATTGAGTGCGTAGGAGAAATTGCCGACGCTTCCGACAGTGGACTTAATGTCGGTCAAAAGGTTGTCGCCTTGATGGGCGGTATGGGACGTTCCTTTAACGGCAGCTATGCCGAGTACGCGCTGCTGCCTGTTCATCACGTTTTTCCTGTTGAGAGCAAGCTCACTTGGGCAGAAATGGGTGCAATCCCCGAAACCTATTTTACCGCTTGGGGTTCGCTGTTTGAGTGTCTGCACTTGCAGCCATCGGACAGGCTGTTAATCAGAGGAGCAACCTGTGCTTTGGGTTATGTTTCCGTTCAGCTTGCCAAAGCGCTCGGCTGCAACGTTATCGGCACGACGCATAAAGAAGAAAAACTGTCACTTTTAAAAGAAGCCGGCTGTGATGAAGCAATCCTTGACGATGGAAGTATGAAGAGCAAAATCAGCGGCGTTAATAAGGCGTTGGAGCTTGTCGGCATTAAGACTCTCAGAGATACGCTGTTTTCTATAGAGAAGGGCGGTATTGTCTGCAACACAGGCATTCTCGGCAAGGTGTATGAGTGGAACGGCTTTGATCCAATTAAGGACATTCCCAACGGTGTGTATCTGACAGGCTTTTTCTCAAATTATCCAACGCAGAAAATGATACAGGATATTTTCACCTTTATGGATAAGCACAGCCTTAAACCGCTGATAGGCGCAACCTTTGATTTTGCGCATATTAAAGACGCTTGCGTTGCTCTTGACCGCGGGAAGGTCAACGGAAAAATTGTAGTTCAGATATAAATGAACAACATAAGGAATCAACACTCGTTTCCCCAAAAAGAAACATTCAAAGGGTTTGTTATACAAATTTACGCCATTTACACCAAACTTACGCCAAACGGTGCAGGTATTTGTGCAGAGAAAAACAAATCGCATAATTTATAGTTATGACCTTGATGGATTCGTTTTCATCAAGGTCTTTTTTATTTGACGGATAGACAAAATCAGGCTGAAATGATATAATGATAGAAAGATAAATTGGAATTTATGGAGGCATAAATGGAACAGAAGTTATTTACAGAGCTACGTCCGCTATATGTTACAACCAAAGAAAGCCCTAATGAAATCAGAATCAGAATTCGAATGCGCGATCTAATTGATCCGGAAATTCTTCGCCGTGCTGTGGATATGACGATGAAAAGATATCCGTATTTCTGCGTTGAGTTACAAAAAAAGGAAGGCCGTTATGTTTTCGCCGAAAATCATCGACCCGTCGTTATTACCGATTCGCTTCACGGAGTGGATCTTAATTCAGAGGATTCAAATTACCATATGATTGCATTCTGCCGGAAGGATAATTGGATCGTTTTAGATGTGTTTCACGGTATGACTGACGGTACGGGAGCGTATGAAGTGGTGAGAACACTTCTTTATTACTATTGTTCCGAACGTTACAATGTCAAACTAAAAGAAGAGGGTATCCGTTTGGTTGGTGACGAAATACCCGAAGAAGAATGGATCGATCCCGTAGTCAGCAGAACAGATCTTCCAAGCCCTAAGCAAAATGAGCTTATGTCTGACGCGTTGAATCTCATCACCGAGGCAGGACTTAAAGAAGATCATTGCCACACTGTGTACAGTATTGCTATCTCTGAAACTGAATTCATGAGATTTAATCTGGATAATGACGGAAGCCCCGGAACGATGTTTTCTTTGCTGCTCAGCCGTGCTATCGCAAAACTGTTTCCGGAGGCAGGGAACACAATTCGTATCGCTCTGTGCGTGAATCAGAGAAAGGCGCTCCACGCACCGTTAGCGCATCAAAGCTTAGTCGGCGGAGTAATGCTGGAATATAAGGACAAGATGCGCGATTGTTCTCTTGATAAGCAGGCTACCGCATACCGCGAGATGGTTTTTGCTCAGACACAGGAGGATAATGTGCTGATGGGTATTGCCTCGTTCAAGGGTATCAACGGTATGCTTCTTACTAAAGAGAGTGATCAGGAACGTCTCGGGATAGTGTCCTATATCAATTCGCTTGCAAGCAAGCTCACCACAGCAACGGTAAGCTATGTCGGAAAAGCGGACTATAAAGAAGCGGAGCAATATATCCGCGATTTCCGGTTGTGGACGTCACCCATGGGTAACAATCTTCTTGTTGAAATATCCGCTGTAAACGGACGATTCACCCTTGATTTTTTGCAGTCATTTTCAAGTCCCGTTATTGTAAACTCTTTCCTGAAAGAGCTGGATGAAAGCGGGATCATATATGATCTTCAGGATGTAAATGAGTTGGAGCTTCCAAACATTCAGCTTCCTTGGACGATGTAACAAATTCTGATTTATTTCATCAGTACAAAGTAATAAACAATCAAAGCCATGAGGTTTCAAAAGCCTTGTGGCTTTTCTTTTTTGGAGGTGAAAACAAATGTTACTAACTGCTTTAGTACAGTATTCAAGGGGCACCCTTATCCTTAACCTGCCGCGCGACCGTTACGACTTGGCTTTAAAGCTCGACTCCATCGGCATTACAAAAAAGTTTTGGGATAAGCTTCGGATTGCCGACGATGAAGATAACGAATTCAGTGTCAAGCTGTTCGGAGAGAACGACATCGGAAAGCATTTGTCCCTGATTTTTACGGAAAACGACACCATTTTTGATGTTAACAAGACGCTGCAGATTTTAGAAAACTCTATTGAAGAAATCCGCGACGATTTGGAAATGAACATTGTTCACGACCAATACGACACGCCCGCAGAGCTTATCGGCGATATTGAGCGCATGACGGATGAAGTGGGCAGGTTTACCGAAACCTTTTACTTTCCGCTTATCGGCAACATGGACGAAGATGACGGCTACGGTCAGTATGAGGCTGACAACAGCCTGCTCCAGTGCTACGAATGGGATATCCGCGATCTGCTTCAAAAGGAGCAGGATTTAGACGGAACGGACATGAAAGACTTCTTTTTCGATGATGACAACCTGCAGAAGAAAATGGTGTCATGTAAATGGGATATTGTTGACCGAAATGATACCCTCTATGGTAAGGTGGACGTCCGGCTCAAAGAACCACTTACATCAGAAGAAAAAGAAGTATTGCGGGAGTGGATCATCGGTCAAAATGCAGACGGCCTTGGAGAAAGTCTTGAACAGCGCCCGATAGAAACCGAGGACGGCGACCTCTATGTCTCTATGTGGGTCGGCGGCGCTGACTATTTCGTGTACGACGAGGATGAAATGAACGACTACCTTGCACAGCAGCAGGGCGGCGGCATTTCACAGTAAAATACTACATCAAAATAAGGATGTGATGATAAACATGATTCAGAAAACAGAATAGAAGAACAATCGGCAGAGGACGACCTCTGCTATTTTTTTATTAAAAATGAAAGGAAAGGATTTTCATGAAAACTAATATTTCAAAATCAAAGATGACTCGCGCAGGCGCGATTATCCTCGCGGTCATTACGCTTTTATCAACGATTAGTATCATTCCGGCAAATGCGGCGACAGGCGATCCGGCAACGATTACCTTTGATTACGCCTATGATACCGGCGGCAACATCATTACCTACTACGGCACCGTTACCCACAACGGCATTACGGTTGGCACACCCGGCGAGGAGCTTTGCCGCATTTATGCCGACGGCAAGGATGCGTACTGCATTCAGCCCGGCTACAGCCTTTACTCGGGTAATACGCTGATTGAGGGCAAGTCATCTGTATGGGATGGCGTGAGTAAAGATAAGCAAAAGGCGGTTAATATCGCACTTCTCTATGGTAAACCCGGCAACGCCAAAAATCTCGGCTATACCGAAGGGCAACAGTGGATTGCTACACAGGTGATTGTTTGGGAGCTCCTTTGCGGCTGTCGTGAAACAGGCGCAGGCTTCAAATGTACCAACACCAAGTTCATTGACGCGCTTACAGCAGGCGACCACAACCCCGGTGTTAAGGCTGTGTACAATACCATTGCGACCGCAATGGCGAACCACCATACTGTTCCGTCCTTTGCGGCAAACCTTGCGTCGAAAGCACCTACTCACACCATGCAGTATAAGGATGGTAAATATACCGTCACCTTAACCGATAACAACGGTGTACTCAACAAGTTTAACTACAAGACAAGCGGCAATATCGCTGTCAGCATCTCGGGTAATTCCATGACGCTGGCGACTAATTCGCCTATTACCGAGGGAAAAACATTGGCTATCAATAAGAATGTGCCGACTGTTTCAGGCAATTCCGTTCTTGTCGCGTTTGGTGATGCGAATAAGCAGGATGTCATCGTCGGTCTGGCAGCTCCCGACCCGGTTCCGTCTGTATTCAAGCTGAAAACCAGTGCAGGACATCTGAAAATTGTCAAGACTGCCGACGACGGTAATATCAGCGGTGTAGAATTTACCGTAACAGGTGACAATTATAATCAGACAGCGAAAACCAATGAAAAGGGTGAGCTGATTATCGCAGGTCTCGTTCCCGGCACATACATTGTAACCGAAGCTCCTTCGGATAAGTATGTGAAACAGCCTGCTCAAACTGTTACCGTAGAAAACGGTAAGACTGCGGAAGTGAAGTTCCACAACACGCTTAATACCGGTGACTGTGACATTATCAAAACCTCCGAAGACGGTGTTGTAAGTGATATTGAGTTTACCATCAGCGGAGATAACTACACGAAAACAGCTAAAACCGACGCAAGCGGCAAAATCCATCTTTCAGGTCTCCGCCCCGGTACTTATACGGTAACGGAAACTCCTTCCGACAGATATGTTACGCAAGAGCCTAAAACGGTTATCGTTGAGAATAACAAAACCGCGACGGTTACATTCCACAACACGCTGAAGAAAGGTACTATCACCATTTTCAAGACCGGTGATATTTTCTCCTCTGTAACCGAGGAAGAAGTGACCGAGCCTGTGACCGCAGCAGCGGAAGAAACCACTGCGCCATCAGAAGAAACGACTGTACCGCTTGAAAACACCACCGTCAATGTTGATGAAACAACAGTACCTGTTGACGTGACTGCTCCAACCGAACCTATTGAGTCAACCGAGCCGACAGCTCCGGCAGAGGAAACGAAGTCTGTTATCAAGTATCAGCCTGTCTACAAGAACAGCGCGCTTGAAGGTGCTGAGTTTACCATTACAGCCGCGGAGGATATTAAAACAGCCGACGGCACGGTGCAGTATAAGAAGGGTGAAGTTGTTGATACTGTCACCACCGGAAAGAACGGCAAGGCAACTTCCAAGGAATTGTATGCAGGTAAATATACCGTAACCGAAAGCAAGAGTCCGTATGGCTATCTTTCCAACGGCAAATCCATTACTGTCGAAATCACCTACGGCGGTCAGAATGTAGAGATTACCAACACCGATATCAAGGTAAATAACATTCGTCAGAAAGCTGAAATTACATTACAGAAGGTTCTCGAAAAAAATGACATTCTCGGTATCGGCGGCAACGGCGAGATTAAAAACGTCGCATTTGCGCTGTTCGCAGATGAGGACATCAAAGCTGCCGACGGCAAGGTGATCCCGAAGGATGGTCTTGTTGAGATTATCAACTGTGATGAAAACGGCAAGGTGCAGTTCAACACAGAGATTCCGTTCGGCAAATACTATGTACAGGAGTATGCCACCGATAAGCACTACATCATTGACAACAAAAAATATCCCTTTGAATTTGCCTATACCGGTGATATGGAAGTACAGCGCTTCGATATCTCCGGAGATAAGGAATTTGTCAATGAATTGAAGCGTGGTACGGTTTATACCACAAAGGTTGACGAGGAATATCCCGACAACAAGCTGCAGGGTGCAAAGTTTGAAATCTACGCTGATGTTGACGGCAACAAAGCGTATAACGCAGAAGTGGATACCCTTATCGGTGAAATGAACGAGTCTCCTGTTAAGGCAGGCGATTATTACCTCAACAATCTTCCTGCCGGCGGATACTTTCTTTACGAAAAGGAAGCACCCAAGGGCTTTGAGAAGGATGACAATTACTATTACTTTGAGATTGTCAAGGATGACGATATTGTGACCGTCGAAAATAAAGCAGGTGTCGGCTTTATCAACAAGCCGTCCACCGGTGAGCTTGAAATCACCAAGAAGAATGTTGCAACCGGCAAGCCGCTTCCCAAGGCGGGCTTCCGCATCAAGGACGCTGACGGCAAGGTAGTCGCAGAGGGCTATACCGACGAAAACGGTGTTGCCAAGTTTAAGCTTCGTGCAGGTAAGTACACCTATGAGGAATTCGACGCTCCCGAG
>JAFUUV010000265.1 GCA_017471345.1 Ruminococcus sp. | reverse complement strand
GTGAGAACCGGCATAATAATCGGTGCGTTGGCAGCGGTATGATCGTTTATTACTGCTTTCCCGTTCATTTCGCAGGTGTAGGTACCGTCGCCGTTTTCCTTGGCGCTGACATAAGCGGCAGGAACAAAAACAGAAAGCTGTTCATAGTGCGTATCGGCAGGCGTTTCGCAGTAATTGATACCGAGCTGATAATACCAATCATATTCTGCGTTATACTGCCACCGCTTCATATCCGGCTTGGCAAGATTGGTGACAACCGCCGTGGCTGCGGCCGTTGTTTCCGCGGATGATTCACTTGGCTGCTGTGCGCAGCCTGCCTGCAAAACAAGCATGGCGCATACAGCGGCAACGGCAGCTGTTTTTTGCTTCATCATACTCGCTCCTTAATCTGTTTGCAAAATCGCCTTAATCGGATAGTTGTCCACGGCAAAGGCTTTGCCCTCCAGTGAAAGCGGCGGCAGCGCCTTGTCGGCGGCGAGGTTATCGGCGCACTGTTTTTTGGCTCTTTCACACAGGCTATCCTTGGCGACGATCATATCGCTCCACTTGCCGCCGGTATACAAAAAGCTTTCGCCCTTGTTGATAACACCGCGCACGGTCATGCCTTCAACAAAATCAGTCGCATACGGGAACACTTCAATGTAGCTGTCGCCGTGCTTCACCGTCAGAACCACCGCGTAGCGCTCGCCCTTTTTCATGGGATATTTGCCGTCGAGGTCAACGACGTGAGAGCCTGCGTTTGGGTGCGAACAAGTGCCTTTTTCAAGCAGCGTTCCGGACGAAGGGTTATCCTGCTCCACCCCCTTGTAGACCTCATACGCCACCTCCGCGCCGGGAGCGGCTGTGCGGTATTCAATCCGGCACAGGGCTGCGTCCTCCTCGGCGTCAAAGATATTTGCCATTTTGGTTTCATCCTTATATTCCGTGGCGCCGTACCACTGCGTCATCATCAAATCATACTGGTCGTAATGCAGCGCGGCAGGCTTTTTGCCGCTGTTGTCAAACACATAGCTCATCGCCGACAGTAGGCTGTGGTCGTAGTACGAAATATAAAAATAGCCGTCATCTATATCGTCGTCAAAGGTTTTCTTGCCCCAGCTGTTCTTGATAATCAGCGCGCCGTTCGCAGGCGGTGTGCTGCCCTCGACAGCTGTTCCGTCGGATTTGGTTCTTGTGAAGTTTTCCTTTGGATAATCGTCGTCATAGCCGATGACCACCACCGCGTGATTCGGACCTTCATCGCTGCTATCATACACAGCGCGGTTTTTGTTGTTGAAGCCTGCGTGGGCGGCGTTCAGAGCAAGGACAACGCCGTGACCTTGAAACACTTCCTGCTTTATCGCGTTGATTCCTTCCTCATTCAGGTGATAGCTTCCTTTTGCGTCAAACGAAGCAGGACACGGCAGCACACGGCTGTCGCGGAAGACGGCGGCAGCAGGCACACTGCGATACTCAGCGTTGAGCGGCAGTGCCCATTCCATGGAAGCCTCATCATTATACGCATAAGGCAACTCACCTTTGATTTCCGTGCTTTCATCTACAGGTCCGAAGCCCGAACCAAACAGATTTGCCGACTGCACAAACGGGCCGCCGATGAAATACGCCGACATCTCATTGCCTTTCTCCGCTTCGCTGATGTCAAAGCCCTCGCCGGCTTGTGAGGAACGCACCTTTCCCTTTGCAACGTCCTCTTCTGTGATACCGTGGAACATATACCACGCGATGTACTTCTCGGAAAAATTCACCTTGTCATTGGTTTCACCTGACGGAACGCCTAACCCGTTGGCATAAAGATAAGCGGTTTCTGCCGCTCCTGCCATGGCAAATGTCCAGCAATCGCCCCATCTTTGGCTTTTGACAGGTGTAACATAGTTTTTGCCGTCGGCGTTTCTTAAATCAAATTTTGACGGCATCTGTTTTGTATCTGTTGTCTCCTCCGCAGGCTTAGCACTGTTTCCGGCACATCCCGCAAAAGAAGTCATTAATATAGCACTCATCATCAACACAAGCAGTTTTTTCATAGCTCTCCCCTATTCTTCAAACAAAATACTGAGCAGCACCTGCGGGATCTCCTGTACATAGGACATACCGCGGCCGGAGTTTGACACCGCGAACAGGCACGCTTCACGCTCGGTATTGATATAATCCACCGCGCCGAAATGCGGCGGAATCTGTCCGACATGGCCGACGCCTCCATACGGCATTTTCCAAAGGCCGTAGCAATATTCTTCATAACTGTCCGGATTGACCTCCTGCGACATTTGCGTGTACGCATCATGCGATATCACCTTGCCGCCGCTGAGTCCGCGCATCCACTTTTCCATATCCTCCGCGTTCGACACTACATCGCCTGCGCCCTTGGTGATACCGGGCGTGTAGAAACCTTCTTCCGTTAATTCTGTTTCGGAAAGCGCAAAGCTCCATGCGGGATTACCGGAAATTTCGTCCGTAAAACCGGTGTGCGTCATTTTTAGCGGTTCAAAAAAGTTTTTGCGGAGATAATCATGATAAGGAACGCCGCTTACCTGCTCTACAATCTCCGCCAACAGAAGATAGTTGGAGTTCGAATACTGATAATCACTGCCCGGCTCAAAAACGAGCTCTTTATCAAAGATTGCTTTTTTGAGCATTTTGATGTTTTCCGCTTCATTGTTGCTTGTATCAGCCGGATTTACCAGCTCCAGATAGTTTGTCAGTCCGGAGCTCATATTGAGAAGGTTTTTAATGGTCAGCTTTTTGCCGTTTGTGTATTCGGGAAAATACTGGTCCAGCGTGTTGTCCACGCTGAGCTTCTTTTGGTCGCAAAGGAGCATAACCGCAGCCGCGCAAAATTGCTTGGACACGGAGCCAATCGGCATGGAAGCGTCCACGGTCAGCGCCTTGCCGTTATCGTCGTTGCCGTTTGTGTACTGGTATATCACTGTACCGCCTTTTGAAATCTGAACGATACCCCTGAATTTTTCATCAGACAATACTTTGTCCAGCTTGCTTTTTACGTCTGTGGAGATTGATTCCGGCTGTGTTGTCTGTGCTTGTGTTGTCTGCGCCTGTGTTGCCGAAGCAGCGGCGCTTTCCGATGGCTTTGCGCTGCAGCCCGCAAACGTAGCTATCATGACAGCGCTGAATACAATTGCGAATACTTTTTTCATTTTCATTCACCTCCCCTATATCATAAAACAGCTGCTCAATAATATCAAGCAACTGTTTATGCGTATAATCAATTAATAAGAGCAAGACTAAACCGTCAGTTTAAAAAAGCGACTTTTTTCTATCCATCACACTAAAAATCGGAAAGGGATTCTTTTTGGCAATCTCGTCCGCTAAACAGAGCAGCGGCACCAGGCAGCCCTCTCTGCAAATTTCATAGGATTCAATCTCACCGTCCACGCTGCCGATTGTCATGGGATACGCAAGCTTATTGTCGCAAATCAGCTTCATATACCGCTCCGTATCCTGCATATCGAGCCCTGTTTCCCGGCTGATTAACGGAAGCGTCAGCGGCATAATGGGCTTGGAATAAAGATAGTAGATAATTTTCAACACGTTCTTGTCAGCAAGAAGCGCGAACACCCTTCTGATGGCTTCCATATCCTCCAAGTGTGCCAATATACTGCCATTCTTTGGCTCGGCAAGTAAATAAAACTGATTGATGTCACTGGAAACCCGCGCCGTCACAATACCGGAATCACGAATCAGCTTGGCAAAATAATCAGGCGATGGATTGCGGTTGGTGTAGGAATGCCCCATAAAGGTGTCCATAAAATCTTCCGCATAATTCTCATCGCCGATTAGTCCAATCATCATCGACCAACATATTTCAAAGGCACTGTGATACGCGTCATCAACAGGCAGCTTGCTCAGCTTTTTGGTGAGCAAAAGGTGCAAATCCTGCTCCTCTCTGCCGAAAAGCGCGTCAATGCTCACCCCCAGCGCATCGGCAAGCTTCGGCAAAACCTCTGCGTCGGGCGTGCCGCCGCGTTCCCATTTGGAAACCGCCTGCGTGGTGACGCCAATCAGATTTCCGAGCTTTTCCTGCGTATATTTCTTTTGATTTCGGAATTTCTTAATCTGTTCCCCAATCGCACTCATTGTCAACCCTCCGTTGATTTTTCTTTCATTATAACAAACCGGAGGGCGTTTGTCTATATCATATACTTCATTCGTATTATGTGAAAACTAATATATTTCAGCCGCCAAGCGGAATCATCTCCTGCTTGGCGGCTGCTGATTTATGATTGATTCAACCAATCACGGATGGTTTGATAATCCTTTTCGTGAACAATGCCGTGAAGATCGTCGTCGTAGGTAATCAAGGTGCAGTCTGTGTTGTCCTTTAGCTTCTCATACAAATTCTCCGCCTGACTGTAAGGAACCTGTTTGTCCTGCTTTGCGTGGAACATCAGCACGGGTATCTTAATTTCGTCCGCCCAATAAACAGCCGAGCGTTTTTGGTACTCCTCGGGCTTTTCCTCAGGCGTAAAGCCGATCGTTTCCTTTAAAACGGTTTTCATATCGTCGCGGACTTCATATGCTTCAAACAAATCGCATAAGGCGCTGAGAGCGATAATCCGCTTGATTCTGCTGTCCTTTCTTGCCGCAGGGTAGGTCATCACACCGCCGCGGGAAGACCCGATTACGCAAAAATCATCCATATCAACAAAAGAAAAATGCTCTTCGCACAAATCAATCAGCTTGATAACGTCATTGAGGTCGTCGCCGCCGAAGTGTTCCTCGCCCTCGGAGCCGCCGCAGCCTCTGTACTGGGACGCAACGACAATGCGACCGGTCACGGCGCAAATCGGGGCGAGCGTGTTGTTTTCCAGCTTGCCGAAATCTCTGTTGCCGCCGTGGTTAAACATCACGCACTTGCCCGGCGCCTGTGTTTTTTCAACAGAAATCGGGATGGACAGGTAGCCCTCGATTTTCAGACCGTCCGAAAGGTAGTTGAATTGATAGGTGGTGCAGAACTCATCGTATTTTCCGCCCTGATTGACTTTGACGAAATCAAACACCTCGTCGCTTTCGTAATTCTCCATATCGTAAATATTACTTTTCTCGGCTGCGTTTGTTGTTTCAATTTGAACGGTAGGCTCTGCCTGATTTTTTTCGGGCTGACAAGCTGTAAGCGAAATTATAACAAATACAATCGCCGAAATAGCACTTAAAAATCTGATTGCTTTCATATAGAACCGTTTCACTGAAATCTCTCCTTTGAAACTCAAAAGTATTGTCAACAGTATATCATACTCTTTTTCTGAGAACAAGCATTTTAATGCAATCACCGGCGCAAGTATTCCTTTCCCCCGGATTAACCTTCTTTATTTCATACGGCGAAGATTTTGACCTCTCGTATCAGCAATAAAACTGCCCGGCAGCGAGCAATACGCTGCCGGGCAATTATCAGTTAAAAATTATTAAAGAAGATACTGTGCAAAAACAACCTTGCCACGCGCAATGTAATCGCCACGCTCGACGGCGATATGAACTCATATGTATTCAGACAGGAAAGCTCTGTCATTCCGCTGCTATGCTATGCCGATGAAATTTCCAAGAAAGATTTTTGCGATTTTATGGTCGCCTTTGACCGAACCAAACCGCTTTTATAACAAAATCATCAACCGTTGTTTGATTTCCCAAACAGCGGTTGATTTTTCTGAAAACTCCGTCGATTGTATTTTTCCGTATTGTCCGATATAATAATGGCAGAAATTAACGGAGGTTATTGATATGAAGAAAATAATTGCGCTGCTATCCGCTATGATACTTTTCTGTTTTTCCGCCTGTTCTCAAAGCGGAAATCAAAATACAACTGATTCCGCTACGGTTTCCACGGCGCCCAAGCAAGAGGAAACGAAAGAATTGACAGCGCAGGACAAGCTGAAAGGAATTCTCGACGACGCAAATTTCAGCGGTATTGTGACGGTGACAAAGGACGAAGAGCAGTTCTTTACATACACAAACGGAACGTTGCGAAACGGAGAAGCAATCACCATGGATACACCGATGCCTATCGGCTCGAATTCCAAACATTTTTGCGCGGCAGTAATTATGCTTTTGCAGGAGGAAGGAAAGCTCAGTATTGACGACACACTGAGCAAATACTATCCTGATTATCAATACGGAGCAAAGATTACCCTGAGAAATCTGCTCAATATGACCGCCGGTATAAAAGAGGTGTCACCAGATGATATGCCCTATCATCCCAATGGTACAAAGGAGCAGGAGCAGAAGGATATTGACGCGCAAAAAGCGATTATTTTTTCAAACGAACCTGTATCCGATCCGGGAGTGAGCTACAACTACAGTAACATCAATTATTTTCTGCTGTCCGATATCGCTAAAATCGTAACGGGAAAGGATATAACTACGCTGTTGCGTGAGTACATCTTTGAGCCGCTGAAAATGACACATACGGGCACGGTATATGAGCTTTCCGACTCGCCGAAATGGGCTGAGGGCTATTCGTATGTGTTTGATGATGTTTCGATAAATTATAATATGGTCGGCGCCGGCGGCATTATTTCGAGCGCGTCGGATATGCAGATTTGGATGAACGCTCTGCCGCAGGGTAAGGTTGTTTCAAAAGAGAGCTACAAGCTGATGACTACGCCTGCCGGCGAATCAATTCCCTATGGCTTCGGTCTGAGCCTGCGCGAAGGAGAGGCAGGCCACGGCGGATTTATCGGCATTTACAGCGCGACTATTGATATGGCACCCGAAAGAAAACTGACCGTTTTCATGGCAAGCGATACAATCGGCACCAAAACG
>JAFUUV010000264.1 GCA_017471345.1 Ruminococcus sp. | reverse complement strand
GATTTGGCAGGACGACAACTTTGCTACCATCATCAAGGCGGTCGCCAACGGCAGAAATGTCTATCGCAATATCCGCAATTCCATTCTCTTTTTGCTCTCGGGCAATATGGCGGCAATCATCACCGTGCTCTTTACGTCGTTGATGGCGCTTCCCGTGCCGTTTGAGCCGGTGCACCTGCTCTTTATCAATCTGCTCACCGACTCTCTGCCGGCGCTTGCCATCGGTATGGAGCCTCCCGAGGACGGTCTGCTTTCGCAGAAGCCGCGCGATCCCAACAAGGGTATTCTCACCAAGGACTTCTCGGCGCTGATGTTCGGGCAGGGCGCGCTGATTGCCGTTGTGGTCATCATCGCGTTCTATCTCGGTCTGCAGTTTGGCAACGCGCAGGCTGCCACCATGGCGTTTGCCACCCTCACACTGGCGCGGCTGTTCCACGGCTTCAACTGCCGCAGCTCACGCTCCATCTTCCGCATCGGTCTGTTCAGCAATATTTACAGCGTCGGCGCGTTTTTGCTCGGCACGCTGCTGCTCGCGCTGGTGCTCTTTATCCCCGGGCTCTAGTCGCTGTTCAGCGTAGTAGGTCTGGAAAGCGTGATGTACGGCTATATTGCGCTGCTGGCGCTGGCGCCTACGGCGGTCATTCAGTTGGTGAAGCTGATAAAGGGTATTTCTAAAAACAGATAGATAAAACCTCTTGACATCGAAAATACGATATTTTATAATAGAAAAAAAGGAGGTTTTTCCCATGAACAATATCTGGCATGATATCTCGCCGAAAAGAATTACCTGCGACCGTTTTTACGCGGTCATTGAAATTTCCAAGGGCGGAAAAAATAAATATGAGCTTGACAAGGAGACCGGTATGCTCAAGCTTGACCGCGTGCTCTTTACTTCGACGCACTATCCGGCAAACTACGGTTTTATTCCCCGTACCTACGCGGATGACGGCGACCCGCTTGACGTTCTGGTGCTGTGCAGCGAAACCATCCTGCCGATGACGCTGGTAGAGTGCAAGCCCATCGGCGTGCTCAACATGATTGACAACAACAGCAAGGATGAAAAAATCATCGCTGTGCCCATCAACGATCCCAACTACAATACCTATAACGATATCACCGACTTGCCCAAGCATCGCTTTGATGAAATCCGTCATTTCTTCCAGGTCTACAAGACGCTTGAGGATGACAAGGAAACCGCCGCGACGGAAATCTCAGGCGTGGAAAAGGCAAAGGAAGTCATTCAGCTCTGTATTGAAAGCTACATTCTGGACTTCCAGTTGGCGTAAACTTTTCAGGAGCGTGCTTCGGCACGCTCTTTTTTATAAATTTTTTCCAATCATTGCAACACTTTGCCTGTTTGATGACACTATATATATGAACGAATTCGTTGGAGGACGGAAATGGACGAGAAAAATTTAGTCAAAAAAGCACGGGCAGGCGACAAGCAGGCATTTGCCGCCCTCTACATACGCTGTAAGGACAGCCTTTACCGCTACGCCTACTACAAGCTTCGTTCTGCGGAGGACGCCAAGGACGCGGTTGCCGAGTGTATCGCGCAGGCATACATGGGCATCGGCTCCATCCGTGACGAAAAGGCATTTCGCGCGTGGCTGTTCCGGATTCTCTACCGCGAGTGCTGCGCTGTCATCCGCAAGCGTGCGCAGATGACCTTTGCGGAAGCGGACGACAATCAGCTTGTTACGCCTGACAATACGTACATCCGCAGCGAGCTGAGTGAAGCGCTGGACAGCCTCGGCACCGAGGACAGAGACATTGTCCTTCTCTCGGCGGTCGCGGGCTACAACAGCCGGGAAATCGCGGAGATGTTCCGCATGAATCCGGCGACGGTGCGGTCGCGCCTCTCGCGTGCCCTCAGCCAAATGAGACAGCAATTGGAGTGAAGGATATGAAAAACGATTTTGATTTTATCAGGGAACAGTTTGATTCCGACGGCGTACACGCACCGGACACTATCAATGAAAGCCTTGTCACAGAGCGTTTGCAAAATGTTGAGCCGGTCAAGGTGAAGAAAAATAAAAAAGCCGTCATCGGCATTGTTTCCGCTTCGGTGGCAGGCGTCGCGCTGGTGACCGCCACAGCGATTTTGGCGACGAGCGTGCTCGGCAAAATCAACCTCAAAACGCCGGCGCAGCCCTACAGTACCGCCAAGCTCACGCAGTTTCAGTCGCGTGACGAGGTGCAAAAGGCAGTCGGCGAGGCAATCAAACGGCGCGATGACAATCTGAAGAAGGAAGAACGCTATTACGAATACGCGTTAGACGGCTCGTACAACGGCGGAGCGGCGTCAGACATCGCGGCTGCCGGCGGAGGAGAAACAGGCGGCAGCGCCGGCGGCTCCTCCTCGCACAACTCCACCTATGTGCAGCACACCGGCGTAGATGAAGCGGACAACGTCAAAACCGACGGCGCCTACATCTATTACCTGAACACTTACAGCGGCAGTCCGCAAATCGAGATTTTCCGTGCCGACGGCAAAAACAGCAAGCAGGTGGCGGACATCACGATAGACGACGAGCGGTTCCTGCATGAATTTTATGTCAATAACGGTCATCTGGTGCTGCTTTCGACGTGCTACGATGACAGCGACGCCTGTACGGAGGCGCAGGTGTACGATATCGCGAACCCCACCGAGCCGAAGCTGCTCGACAGCTTCCGCCAAAGCGGTTCCTACACCTCCTCGCGCATGATTGGCGATACCCTGTATATGGTGTCAACTTATTCCATTTGGAATGAAAAAAACCTCCCGTATGTCTGCAATGACGCGGCAACCAAGGACGAGGTGCCGGCAAACTGTGTATACGCGGTCGAAAATCCCGCGGATACCAACTATCTGGTCGTCAGCAGCGTTGACACCTCCGGCGGGGCGCAGGTATCCAACACCAAGGCGGTGTTCGGTTCCGCGGAGGATATCTACTGCAATCAGGAGCACCTCTACATCACCGCCGGCGAGTTTGAGCCGCTGGTAGTGGACGGCGAAGTGTGGTCAAGCTATGCCGTGCGCGTCAACCGCACCCAGCTGGTCAAGATTGACCTGACGGACAATCTCAACGTCGCGGCAACCTGCTATGTCAGCGGCGCGGTCAACAATCAGTATTCCCTTGACGAGTACGAGGGCAAGCTCCGCGTTGCCACCACCTCCTCGCAGAACGGCAAGGACGTCAACAACCTCTTTGTTCTGGACGAAAGCCTTGCGCTGGTCGGACAGGTCACCGGCTTCGCGCCGGATGAAAGCATCAAGGCGGTGCGTTATATCGGCACGACTGCCTATGTCATCACCTATGAGCAGACCGACCCGCTCTTTGTCATCGACCTTTCCAATCCGTCACAGCCGGATATCCTTGGGGCAGTCAAAATCAGCGGATTTTCCACCATGCTGGTGCCGGTGGATGAAAACACCCTTCTCGGTATCGGCTATCACACCGCCGAAGAGGATTACACCGATTTGGAGGTGCAGGAGGGCATCAAGCTGGTGACCTTCGACGTCAGCGACAAAGCGAACCCCAAGGTGCTCGATACCAAGATCTTCAAGAACTATTATTCCGAGGTGCAGTACAATCCCAGGGCGCTGTTGGTCAATTCTGAGCGCGGTGATTACACCATTCCCTACAGCACCTATTTTGATGACGAGGGGAACGAGAAAGACGGCGGCGTCATCAATTTCAAGGTGCAAGACGGCAGCATCAGGATTGTGGACGAATACCGTTCCGAGATATTCCACGAAAAGAACGGCCGTTACGCCGAAGCGCAGCGATGCGTCTATATCGGCAATACGATTTACATTCTCGGCAACGTGAGTACGTACGACGCATACAGCAGCAACGACCATACCGCTATTGACTGTGTTGATTATAAATAGTATAATAAAAGGAGCCAATCGTTTGATTGGCTCCTTGATTTACAGCTTAAAATCCTCGGCGGAGTAGGTGCCCCGCAGCGTGACACTGCGCGGAATCCGCAGCAGCGGGTCGTAGCTGAACGCGCGGCACTTCGCGTCTATGATTTGTTTCGACTTTTTGCAGCCGATAATTCCGTTTTCGAAAAAAGAATGCTCGCAGTAGGAGCAGTCAGGGACAATATTTCTGCCGAAAAGCTTGTTTTTCAATTTCATCACCTCTGCAACTATAGTGTATCACAAGTATCGCTTGGTTGCAAGCAGAATTTTGGAGGGAATCTCATTGAACTTTCAATCCGCCACCATGCGCCTGCACCACACGGACACCGTGCCGTACCTGACTTATTGTTCTTTAGAAGAAATATCATTTATCCGCCACGCTTTTTCCACCCGTCTCGGCGGCGTATCGGAGGGTGAGTTCACTTCGATGAACCTCGCCTTCAACCGCGGCGATAATCCCGATCATGTGACGGAAAACTACCGCCGTCTCTGCGCGAGCGCCGGCTTTGATTTCGACAGCCTCACCGCTTCCGCGCAGGATCACCATACCTTCGTCCGAGCCGTCACGCGCGCGGACAGGGGAGTGGGTATTTACAAGCCGCGCGATATGCAGAGCGTGGACGCCCTGATGACCAACGAAACCGGCGTCACCCTCGTCACCTATTACGCCGACTGTACGCCGCTGTTTTTTGTTGATACCGAAAACCGCGCTATCGCGCTGGCGCACGCCGGGTGGCGCGGCACCGTCGGCAGAATCGGCGAAAAGGTCGTGCGGCAAATGGGGGAACGCTATGGCACCAAGCCCGAAAACATCATCGCTGCCGTCGGACCGGCAATCTCACGCTGCTGCTATGAGGTGGATCAGCCCTGTGCCGCGCATTTTCTTGCCCTCGGGGATCTGGACACCGACGCCTTTGTGTTTCCGAAGGAGGGCGGCAAGTTCATGCTCGATTTGCTCGAAGCCAACCGTCAGATTCTTGCGGCGGCAGGCGTTCTGCCCGAACACATCACGCTTTCCGACCTCTGCACCAACTGCCACAGCGACTTGCTTTGGAGCCACCGCGCCACCAAGGGACACCGCGGCACCATGTCAGCGTTTATGTGTCTGAAATAAAATCCTCAAACCAAACCTGATTCACCGCAAAGCGCCTGCCGTCGAGATATTGCAGCAAGCCGGCGTCCTCGGTGAAGCAAAAATGCAGCCGATAGCTGTACAACGCCTGATAGGGGAACCCCTCGGGCGTTTTTTTGCCTTTTCCGTACTTTGTGTCGCCGACCAGCGGATGGCCGATGGATGCCATATGCGCGCGGATTTGGTGCGTTCTGCCCGTCAGCAGCTCTACCTTTACCAGACTGTATGTGCCGTTTGAGCGCAGCACGCGGTATTTTGTCAGAATTTCCTTGCTGCCCTCCACCTCGTGGCGGTGCACACGTACCTTGTTCTGACTCTCGTTTTTGGTCAGCCAGCCGTGCAGCGTATCGCTGTCCTTCTGCGGCTTGCCGTGTACCAGACAGAGGTAGAGCTTGTGCAGCTCGCGCGTTTTCATTTTTTGGTTCAAAATCCGCAGCGCTTCGGCGTTTTTGGCGGCAATCACAATGCCGCCGGTGTTGCGGTCAATGCGGTTGACCAGCGCCGGCGCGAAGGCTTTTTCCGCCGCCGGATCGTATTCGTGCTTATCATATAGATAGTGCTTCACGCGGCTGACAAGCGAGTCAAAGTGGTACTCCTTGTCGGGATGCGCGATCACGCCGGGCTTTTTATCCAGGAGCAGGAGGTTTTCGTCCTCATAGACAATATCCAGCTTCGCCGGTGCCTTGAGAAAATCATAGTGCTTTTCCCGCGACGCTTCAAAAAACTCGTCGCGGATGTAAAACGTCAGCACATCGCCCTGCGCGAGCATCTCCTCGGGCGTACATTTTTTGCCGTTGCGCTTGACGCACTTTTTGCGGATATACATATACATCATTGCCTTGGGCATCGTCCGGAAGCGCTTTTGCAGGAACTTGTCCAGCCGCTGTCCGGCGTCGTTTTTGCCGATGGTCAGTTCTCTCATTTGCATCACCATTTCTATCATACTGTAAATTGCCGCAAATTTCAAGCACACTTTCGGGCTTCGGCGATAAAATGGTAGAGGGTGATACAGTATGAGATGCAGAAAAAACAAGGTTCGTTCCTGGCTGTGGTTCGGACTGGGACTGTTCGTCGCTTCTGTACTGCCGACACAGTGGGTGCTTTGCGTGGCGGCTGCCGCGCTGGTACTTGTCAGTATATCTTGTATTCGGAGGTAACTATGAAAGTCGTACTTATTGAAAACCCGAAAATCCTCTCGGGACTGCTCAGAATGTTCTTTGGAATCCGCAAGGAGAAAACCCACGAAACCTAACTTATGTCAGATTGAACAAATAGAAACCATGACAAATGTGCATTGTGACAAAAACAATGTACATTTGTTTTTTTGGTTGAAGTTTTGGCAAAAAACCATTATAATTAAAGTGGTAATTTGTGTAGGCACATTTATCAGCACTATTTAGGAGGTAATTAACATGAGAAACACAAAAAAACTCATCAGCGT
>JAFUUV010000263.1 GCA_017471345.1 Ruminococcus sp. | reverse complement strand
ATTCATACCAGCCTGTGGGGCTGCTACGGTTCCTCCCTGACGCTGATGCAGCTTGTCACCGCGGTGACGCAGGTATTTGGCTCGAGCGCGATGCCTAACGTCACCAGCGCGTGGACAAAGGGTGATAAAACAGAGCTGAAGGGATCGATTGACACCGTTCTCAAGATGACGATGATGTTCACCCTGCCGATGGCGCTCGGCCTTTGCGTGCTGGCGCATCCCATCATGGCGTTCATCTATTCCAGCCGTGATATCGTGCAAATCGGCGGCAATGTCCTCACCCTGATGGGCATCACGACGATTTTTACGGGTATCATCACCCCGATTTGCAGTATGCTCAACGGCATCGGCAAGGTCAAGCTGCCGATGATTCTCTATACCGTCTGTATGCTCATTAAAATCGGTACCTCATGGATTTTTGTCAGCATCCCCGAAATCAATATTCAGGGCGCGACGGCAGGCTCCATGATTTCCTACGCGGTCATTTGCGTGGCAGGTATGTTCCTGCTGATCAAGCATTCCAAGGTGGTGCCCGACTTCCTGTCCACTACCGTCAAGCCTCTGATCGGCGCTGTCGGCTGTGCCGCGGCAGCATATTTTGTCAATCTGCTGTTAGAGGGAAAAATGAACCACCGCGTCAGTACCCTGCTTGCCATTGTTGCGGCGATTGTGGTTTATATTGCAATTTTACTAATATTACGTACCTTTTCCGCAAAAGAGATAAGCTTTTTGCCAAAAGGTGAAAAAATCGCAAAAACACTTGCAAAATTACACTTAATTCGCTAAAATAGAATACTGTGAGTTAAAAACCCAATGTGTTCGGAGAAGGAAAATGGAATACCCCAAGAAAGAAAAATATACCTTTGACGATCTCGCTGAGATTATCAAAATTCTCCGTGCCCCGGGCGGATGTCCGTGGGATCGGGAGCAAACGCACCAATCCATCCGTTCCAATTTTATTGAGGAGACCTACGAGGTCATCGAGGCAATCGACACGGATAACACCGATTTGCTCAAGGAAGAGCTCGGCGACGTGCTGCTGCAGGTCGCGCTTCACAGCGAAATGGAACGCGAAGCGCAGCGCTTTGATATCAACGATGTCTGCGACGGCATCTGCCGCAAGCTGATTATCCGCCATCCGCACGTTTTCGGCGACAAAAGCGCCGAGGACGCGTCTCAGGCTCTCTCCAACTGGGACGCGGTCAAGATGAAAACCAAGTCGCAGCGCACCTACTCCGAGGCGATGCAGAGCGTGTCCCGCGCGTTGCCCTCGCTGATGCGCAGCGAAAAGATTCAGAAAAAAGCCGCGAAGGTCGGCTTTGACTGGGAAAGCGCTCAGGGCGCTATGACCAAGCTCAACGAGGAGTGCAACGAGCTTGATGTTGCCATTAACCTCGGCAATCCCGAAAACCAGATGGAGGAAATCGGTGACGTCCTCTTCACGGTGGTCAATGTAGCGCGTTTTTTGCACATTGACAGCGAGCACGCGCTGTACAAGGCGTGCGACAAATTTATCGGACGCTTCACAATGCTCGAAGCCCTCGCCGAACAGCGCGGCATCAACGTCACGGATGCTACAATGGAGCAACTTGATTCCCTTTGGGAGGAAGTTAAAATAATACAAAAAGAAAAAATGGAGGTAAATCAAGATGAAAAAAACTGAACTCATCACCGCGATTGCTGAGCAGACCGGTCTTTCCAAGAAAGACGCCGAAAAAGCTCTCAACGCTACTATTGATACCATTATTAAGGCAGTCGCCGAGGGCGACAAAATTCAGCTGACCGGCTTCGGTACCTTCGAGCAGCGTCAGAGAAACGCCAGAACCGGCGTGGATCCCAGAACCGGTAACTCTATTGAGATTCCCGCTTCCAAGGTTCCTGCGTTCAAGGCAGGCAAGGGCTTCAAGGACATCGTAAACCAGTAATGATAGATGACAAAAGGGCCGTGAGGCTCTTTTTGTTTTTTGAGGAGTTATTATGAGATTAGATAAATATCTGAAGGTTTCACGCCTCATCAAACGCCGCACGGTCGCCAACGACGCCTGTGACGCCGGCAAGGTGACGGTCAACGGCAAGGTTGCCAGAGCTTCCTACGACGTCAAGGTCGGCGACGTGATTGAAATTACCCTCGGCGCCAAGAGTGTCAAGGTGCAGGTCACCGACGTGCGCGACGTCGTGCGCAAGGAGGACGCGCAGACCATGTACACCGCTGTGTCATAATTTTGCCGCAGCCTCCGTATACTGGTATGAATACAGTACACGGAGGTTATTTTTATGGAACCCGCAAAGAAAAAGCATTCCCTGATGCTCGACGCCCGCTCCCGACTTGCCATTACCGGCGCGGAGGATGTCAGCGGCTTCAATGAGGAGGCGGTGTCTGTGCGCACCTGCGACGGAACGTTGATTATCAAGGGCAGCAATCTGCACATCGACAAGCTCAATTTGGAAACCGGCGACGTTTCCGTGGACGGCAAAATCAATTCTCTGCAATATATCGGCGGCAACAGCAAGCAATCCAAGCTTTCCCGCCTGTTCCGGTAGCCATGGAGCTGAGCTTTGCCGAGCAGTCGCAGGCATTTTTGTGGTCGCTGCTGCTCGGAGCGGCACTGGGCGTGCTCTACGGCGTAATCAAATTTATCCGCTTTACATTTATTTCCGGAAAAACGGCGGTGTTCCTTTTAGACACGTTGTTTATGCTTGTCAGCGCCTTGGCGGTATTTTTATTTTCCGTCGGCATGATTCGCGGTTATGTGCGCTTTTATGTGCTGCTGGGAGCATTTTTAGGCTTCGCGGCATACCGTATGCTATTTGGCAGGCTGTTTTTCCGGTTGTATCGTCCCGTTGTGCGTGCCTGTCATAGCGTACAAAGTATTTTTTTCAGAAAATCGAAATTATTTATCAAAAAGCTATTGAAAAGTGGACGCAAGATATTGTATAATGTAAGTGGCAAAAAGTAATCAACGATGATAATAAAGGATATGAGTATGGCAATAAGAAAGAAAAAGCCTGCCGCCAAACCGGCAAAGGCTGAGGACACTGCGGTAAACGGCGCGGGACCCAAGGAGGTCAAGCCCGTCAAAAAGCGCAGACTGCGTTATTTCCTGCTGTACGCCGCAGCAATTGGATTTGCGTTCTACGCGGTCATCACCATTATTAATCAGAACGTGCGCATTGCGGAAAAGCGCGCGGAGCTCAGCGAACTGCAGCAGCAGATCAACGTGGTTGAGATTCAGTCGAAGTACATCGAAAAGGTACAAAACTATACCGGCAAGGATTTGTCGGACTACATGGCGAAAATCGCCAAGGAAGAGCTTGGATACGTCGGAGACGGCGAGCGCATTTTTATCAATGTCGCCGGCGATCAATAAAAATTCTGAAGGGCAGAAAGGTTAAAACAGGGGTTAAAACAATTTATGACGATTGAAGTCGGTATGATTCTGGAGGGTAAGGTCTCCGGCATCACAAAATTCGGCGCGTTTGTGGATTTGCCGAATTCCAAAACAGGTATGGTACATATTTCCGAGGTAGCGCCTACCTTCATCAATGAGATTGGCGATTACGTCAAGGTCGGGCAGACCGTCAAGGTCAAGGTTCTGTCCATGAATGACGGGAAAATCAGCCTTTCCATCAAGCAGGCGTTGCCGAAGGATCAGCAGAAAAAACAGCCACGCGGCGCCAAACAGCCGCGCGAGCACAGCACACCCCGACAACCCTACAAGCCCGCGCCGCCCGTGACGTCTCCCGGCGATTACGAATGGCAGAGCTCGCGCAAAGCCGCTCCGTCTACCTTTGAGGACATGATGTCCCGTTTCAAGCAGACCAGCGAGGATAAGATGAGCGACCTCAAGCGCGGCGGCGAAAGTCGCGGCTACAGCCGCAGAGGCAACGGCAACGGCAGAAAATAAGCTACCCCACGTATTTTTGTGTACGTGAAGCAAATAACAAAAAGGGAGGCAGTTCTATGAGAATCGTCTACACAGCAAGAAAAGTTAATCTCAAGGATAATTTCAAGGAGAGAGTGGAAAAGAAGCTTTCCAAGTTTAAAAAGCTCTTCTCTGAGGAGGCGGTTGTCAACGTTGTTGTCACCCTCGAAAAGAACCGCCAGACCGTCGAGATGACCATCCGCGACAGGGCGATGGTCTACCGCGCCGAGAGTACACAGCCTGAGATGAACGACGCGCTTGACCGCGTCATGGACATTCTGATGCGCCAGATTCGCAAGAATAAAACCCGTCTGGAGAAGCGCGTCAAGACCGGCAGCATCAATGACATCATCGCGGACATTCCCGCCGGCGAGGAGGTCGTGGAGGACGATTACAAGGTTGTCCGCACCAAGCAGGTCATGGTCAAGCCGCTCACCGTCGAGGAAGCTATCCTCGAGATGAACATGGTCAGCCACGATTTCTTTATGTTCCTCAACGCGGACACCAACGATGTCAATGTGGTTTATAAGCGCAAGGACGGCGGCTACGGCGTTTTGGAGCCTTCGGTTTAATACACACAGGTAACAGTCGGGCGGAGGAAACTCCGCCCGTTTTTTAAGGAGAAAATCTATGACACTTACCTTTTCCGCGCCCTGCATCTTCGGCTTGGAGGGCATTTGCGCGAATGAACTGAAATTTTTAGGGTTGGAGAACGTCCGCGCCGAAAACGGTCGTGTATTGTTTGACGGCGGCTTCGACGCGCTCGCCAAGGCCAATATTTATTCGCGCTACGCCGAGCGGATTCATATTCTTCTGGCGGAATTTGAGGCAAAAACCTTTGAGGACCTGTTTGAAGGCGTGAAGGCGGTGCCGTGGGAGGATTTTATCGGCATGAGCGACGCTTTTCCGGTTAAGGGCAGATGCCTCAGCTCCGCGCTGATGAGCGTGCCGGACTGCCAGAAAATTGTCAAGAAAGCGGTGGCGTCGCGCCTGTCAGAGCGGTATATGCTCTCGTGGTTTGAGGAAACAGGCGCTGCCCACCAGATACAGTTTTTGCTGCACCGCGACCGCGCGAGTATTCTGCTCGATACCTCCGGCGCGGGACTGCATAAGCGCGGCTACCGCGCGGAATCCAACGACGCGCCCATCAAGGAAACCCTTGCGGCGGCGATGGCGGATTTAGCGCGTGTGCGTCCCCATCATTTTGTTCGCGATCCCATGTGCGGCAGCGGCACGATTTTGATTGAAGCGGCGATGAAGGCGCTGCGTATCGCGCCGGGACTCAACCGCTATTTCGCCTGCGAACGCTGGAGCTGCGTGCCCAAGCAGGCTTTTGATCAAGCGCGCGAGGCGGCGCGTGCCGAAATCCGCACCGACGTTTCTTTTCACGCGGAGGGCAGCGATATTGACGCAAAGGCGCTCGAAACCGCCGCGCATAACGCCAAGCTTGCCGGCGTCGCTCCGTATATCCGCTTTGAGCAGCGCGACATCCGCGATTTTCAACTGCGTGACGGCTTTGAAACCGTCATCACCAATCCGCCCTACGGTGAGCGCCTGCTCGATTTGCGGTCGGCGGAGGAATTGTATCGGGTGATGGGGGAGCGCTTCCGCCGCGCGTCGGGCAAAAGCTACACCGTCATTTCTCCGGACGACGATTTTGAGAAGCTTTTCGGCAGAAAGGCTGACAAGCGCCGCAAGCTGTACAACGGCACGCTGAAATGTCAGGTCTACCAATACTTCCGTTAATGGGTAACTGCCAAAAAATTCATAAAAAACCGCTTAAACTCTTGACCATTTTGCCCCATTATATTATAATATAAGATGATTAATCAGTTTTTATGGCTTTGAAAAATTCAGGAAAAGGGATGAAATATGGAAACCTCGGTTTTATGCAGATTGAATGCCGCCGTGCAGAAATACGGCAGCAAAATTGCTTTTAAGGACAATGATAACACGCTGACCTTCTCGGAGTTTGACGCGCTGACGCGTTCTATCGGCACCTATCTCGCACGGCTCGTGCCCGCCGGTTCGCCTGTTGTGGTCATGTCAGGCCGTCATACCTTTACGCCCGCCTGTTTCCTCGGCGTGGTTCGCGCAGGCTGTTTTTACGCGCCGATGGACGGCGATATGCCTGTCACCCGACTGAACCAGATTCTCGGCGTTATCAAGGCGGACTTTATGCTGGTTGACCGTGCGCATCTTGACATTGCGCAGGGACTTGATTTCCGCGGCACGATTGTCGTCATGGAGGATATCATCGGCTATCCGGCAGATGAAGCGCTGTTGGCGCAGAGAGAAGCCGGTCTTGTCTGCACGGCGCCGCTGTATGTCATCTTCACCTCCGGCTCCACCGGTGTGCCCAAGGGTGTTATCACCTCGCATCAAAGCCTGATGACCTATATCGATTCCGTCAGCAAGGTGCTCGATATCAACGATACCGACATCATGGGCAACCAGTCGCCGCTCGATTACATCGCCGCCATCCGCGATATTTATTTCCCCATCAGCCGCGGCGCCTCTACCTTTATTATTCCGAAGAATGAGTTTGCGGTACCCACCGCGCTCTTTGAAACCCTCAACCGCGAGAAGATTACCGCGCTGTGCTGGAGCGTCGCGGGTGTGGAGCTGCCTGCCAAGTTAGGCGCCTTTGATGTGCTCAAGCCCGAGTACCTCAAAAAGCTGTGCTTCTCGGGTTCGGTTATGCCCTGCAAGTATCTCAAAATCTGGCAGGAGCACCTTCCCGATGTTCTTTATGTCAACCAGTACGGTCCTACCGAGGCCACTGCCTCCTGCACCTACTATGTGGTCACCGAAAAGGTGGATGACGATACTGTCCTGCCTATCGGTCATCCCTATGATAACTATCACGTCATGCTGCTCAGTGAGGACAACCGGCCTGTTCCCGACGGTGAAATCGGTGAAATTTGCGTCAGCGGTCCGATTCTCGCCCTCGGCTATTACGGCAACGCCGCTTACACGGAAAAGGCATTTATCCAGAATCCGCTCAACCCCAACTACCGTGAGCTGATTTACAGAACCGGCGACCTCGGACGTTTCGCGGAGGACGGCAACCTGATGTTCCACGGCAGAATGGACAGGCAAATCAAGCACCTCGGTCACCGCATTGAATTGGGCGAAATCGAGGAAGCGGCGCGCAAGATTGAAGGCGTTGTGGATTGCTGCTCGCTGTACAACAAGCCCAAGGAGCATTTGTATCTGTTCTATACCGGCGACGCGACCTCCAAGGACATCGTTCTCAATTTCCGCAAGAATATGCCGGCGTTCATGGTGCCGCGCAAGCTCGTCAATCTGGACAAGCTGCCGACCTTGCCAAACGGCAAAATTGATATGCAGACCTTGAAATCCTATTTCAAATAATTTTAAAGATTGGAGTTTTAAAAATGAAAGAAGAATTAATGGAAATCCTGGAAGAACTCAGACCTGACGTTGATTTCGCGAACGAGACCGCGCTGATTACCAACGGCGTACTTGATTCCTTCGATATCGTTGCGCTGGTCGGCGAACTGAACGACGCGTTTGATATTGAAATCAAGCCTAACAACCTCGTGCCCGACAACTTCAACTCCGCTGACGCGATGCTGGCACTGATTGAAAAGCTTCAGGACGAATAATCATGAATGAGTTAAAGCTGAAAGAAATCCTTGCACAAATCGGTACCCCGTCCTATGTCTATGATTTGGACGCCTTCAACCGCCGCGCCGCGCTGATTCGCGAGCAGTTCGGCGAGAAGGTTGGTCTGTGCTTCTCCATCAAGGCAAATGCTTTTTTGCTCGGCAGATTGCCCGACACCATCGACAAAATCGAGGTGTGCAGTCCCGGCGAGCTGACCATCTGTGAAAAAACCGGCGTGGATGTCAGCAAAATTATCTTCTCCGGCGTCAACAAAACGCAGGCGGATGTGGAGCGTGCGGCAGATGACAACGTCGGCACCTTCACCGCCGAAAGCTTTTTGCACCTGCAATTAATCAACGACGCGGCGCTCAAGAGGGGCAAGGTATTCCCTGTGTTGCTGCGCGTCACCGACGTTAAGGGCGGCAGTCAGTTTGGTATGGAGGAGGGCGATGTGCTCAACCTCATCCGTGACCGCGCCGCGTACAAGGGTGTGGAAATCGTGGGAATCCACTATTTCACCGGCACCCAGAAGCGCAAGGCAAAGCCCATTCTGCGCGAGCTTGACTATCTCGAAGCCCTTGTCCAAAAAATCAAGGACGAGCTTGACTTCACCGTACAGCGTCTGGAGTACGGCACCGGTCTCGCGGTGGACTACTTTGACGAAAACGCTGACGAGCTGGAAGCAGCCCGTCTGGCGGAAATTGCGCCGCGTATCCGTGAAATCGGCGAAATCGCCGAGCTGACCGTGGAAATGGGACGCTTCTTCGCGGCACCCTGCGGCTATTACTTCACCAAGGTAATTGACGTCAAAACCTGCTACGGCGTGAATTACGCCATTGTGGACGGCGGTCTCAACCAGCTTAAATACGACGGACAGCTTCAGGGTATGCAGATTCCCGTGATTCTCCATTTCAAGGAGAACGAAGCCTCCGGCAGTGTCGCGCCGTGGACACTCTGCGGCAGTCTGTGCACCACCAACGATATTTTGGCGAGAGCGGCGGAATTTGATTCTCTCGAAATCGGCGACACACTTGTCTTTACACGCACCGGCGCCTATTCCGCGATGGAAGGTATGGCGATTTTCCTCAGCCGTGAAATGCCTGTCATCTCGATCTATTCCGAAGCGGATGGCTTAACCGTCCTGCGTGAGCGTCTGTATTCGGACGTATTTAACACCCCATAACTTCTGACGTCAGCATAAGATTGACACGTTGTCAATCTCATGCTGATGTTATGTATACGTGATTATCCCCCTGTTTAGGAGATGTTTTTTTGACGTACACTTCACTCAATTTTCTGTTTTTTGTGCTGGCGACCGCGTTGGTGTACTTTGTTTTGCCCTTCAAAAAATACCGCTGGGCAGTACTCCTTGCGGCGAGCGTGTTTTTCTACCTCACATGGGGGTATCAGCTCGCGATGTTCATCATCTTTACCACGCTCAGCACCTACCTGATCGCACTGTGGATACGACGCATATCTGCCCGGTCAAAGGGGATTCTAAAGCAAAACAAAACACAGTGGAACCGTGACGAAAAGAAGAAATACAAGAATAAAATCAAGGTGCAGATGCGTTTGGTGATGACGCTGGCACTGGTGCTCAATTTCGGCATTCTTGCGTTTCTGAAATATTATAACTTTTTTGCCGGCAGCCTCAACAGTGTGCTCGGCAGCTTCGGCATGGACTTTTCCGCGCCGAGTCTGAAGCTGTTGCTGCCGCTCGGTATCTCGTTTTATACCTTCCAGTCGATGGGATATATTATCGATGTGTACCGTGAAAAAACCGAGCCGCAAAAAAATCCGCTCAAGCTGCTGCTGTTTGTTTCCTTTTTCCCGCAGATTATCCAGGGACCAATCAGCATTTACGACCAGCTTGCACACCAGCTGTTTGAGGGACATGACTTTGATTTCACCCGCTTCAAGCATGGCTGCGAGCTGATTTTGTGGGGCTTCTTCAAAAAGCTTGTCATCGCCGACCGTGCCGCTATTGCTATCAACGCGGTCACGGACGCTTACGGCAGCTTTGGCGGCACCACCCTGACCTTTACCATTCTGCTCTACGCCTTACAGCTGTACGCCGACTTCTCGGGCGGTATTGATATCTCGCGCGGTGTGGCGCAGATTTTCGGCATCGACATGATTGACAACTTCAAGCGGCCGTACTTCTCGCGTTCCATTAACGAATACTGGCGCCGTTGGCATATTTCACTCGGCGCGTGGCTGAAAAATTACCTCTTCTATCCGGTTGCCATGTCCAACGCCTTTATCACGGCAAGCAAGAAGATGAAGGGTACGCGTTTCGGTCAGACCGCTGCCGGCGCGCATATTGCAAAGGTACTGCCCACCAGCGTCGCTTCGCTGATTGTCTTTTTGGTGGTTGGCGTCTGGCACGGCGCCAGCTGGAAGTATGTCGCCTTCGGTGCGTGGAACGGCTTGATTATCATGGTCAGCATCCTGCTGGAGCCGCTGTTCAAGGCGGCGCTCAGTAAGCTGAAAATCAAGGAAACCAATGTTCCGTT